>JBFMEI010000155.1:0-5543 GCA_040753295.1 Thermodesulfobacteriota bacterium
TCCATCCTTCCATGATCAAGTTTTCCAAAACTGCCTGTTTTTTCCGATCGACTTCTTTTCGATCCAGTCTTGAACCTGCCATCCCACCGTTTAAGGCGACTTCAGAAAGATATCGAGTTCCATCTTCCATGATCTGAAGATCGATGTGGCCGTAAGGGAATCTTCCCCGTTTCATTACCGCTCTGCAGAACTCCTCCTCTTCGCTTCCCAGAAGGTAAGGCGTACCTTTGCCGCCGGCTGCGAGGTTCTGCCTGAAATTATCCGGATTCTTTCGCACATAAGCATCGATGAGGTCCTCCACAATAATCACCCGCACATCGATAAACCCATCCATATACGGTTGAAGGACAAAAGGGTAGACGGACTCTGTCATACCGACGACATTATAGAGAAGCTCCATGGAATCCCACTTTCGAATGCCATAACCGCAATGCATCCGGTCTTCTTTGGTGACCACCGGGCCGATCCCCTTCCGGTTGTAATGACGGGAAAACTCAATGAGATCCGCCCTCCGGGTGACCACCCGGGTGTCCGGAAGCATGAACTCTTTGAGAACAAGGGCCTGTGAGGTTTTGGAGCCGTTTAAGACCTGAGATAACGGCGAGGGAATACAACGGATTCCTCGTTCCAGCAGGTCGATGAAGAATGTTTTTTTTAAATGCTTAAACGGGACAACTCCCACAAAAACATCCCCGGAGACAAGAAGATGGAATCGCTCCAGCAACTCTTTAGGACTTCGAATGATCATGGAATGCGCGCTGTCTTTTTTCCTCGATTCCGAGTTGGATCAGGCGGTCAAGAAGTTCCGGAAACGGGATCCCGTCAACTGCCGCTGCCTGGGGCAAGAGACTGGTCGCCGTCATGCCGGGGATGGTATTGGTTTCAAGAACATAGAGGACCTCTCCATCCAGGATCATGTCGGTGCGGCTGTATCCCCTGCAAAAGAGTGCCCGGTGGGCCCTTACGGCACACTCTTTGGCTTTCTCAGTCAGGGTTTTATCGATGCGGGCCGGACAGATCTCCCGAGATGCACCTGCCGTATATTTTGCCTGATAGTTGAAAAATTCAAGGGATGGATCCGGGATGATCTCAATAAGGGGAAGCGCCCGCAACTCATCGTTTCCAATCACCCCTCCGGTCAACTCGATTCCTTTGACATACTTTTCGAGGATAACGGTATCATCATGTAAAAAGGCTTCGTCCAGGGCTTTTTTCAAATCCTCTCTTTTCCGGACGATGCTGATTCCCACGCTCGATCCGGCCCCTGAAGGTTTTACCACCAGAGGAATCCCGATGGTTTTCAGCCAGGCATCCGGCTTGAAGCCTGTTTTTGAGGTAATAACCAGATAAGGAGGTGTTGTCAGGCCTGCCTTTTCATAGAGCTGTTTTGCCGCAAGCTTGTTCATCGCGAGTGCGCTTCCCAGAACGCCGGATCCCTGATAAGGAATCCCGAGAAGATCCAGAAGTCCTTGAACCGTCCCGTCCTCGCCGTAAGGACCGTGAAGAATGATGAGCGCCACGTCGATCTGGGATGCATCCGCCACCAGGGTTGCCAGATCGGTTTTCGGATCATATCTTAATATTCGGTATTTATCTTTGTCGAGGGCCTGGTAGACCTGGTTTCCGCTATTAAGGGAAACCTCCCGTTCGGAGGAAATTCCGCCTGAAAGAAGCGCAACGGTTAATCTTTTCATGTCTCAAGTCTCTTTTTCAGTCTGTTGTCAACCTTTAGTGGGACCAGAACTGATGCACTTATGCCAGAAAAAAAAGAGAGAGTCAACGCGTCGAAAAGGTGAAGAATTGACAGGCTGATGATATAAAGTGGAGGCTTCAGAAAAATCACGATGATTCAGGTCGATGATAACACCTGCTTTTTGGCCTGATCATATTCTTCACGGGTGATCAGTCCGCTTTCCAGAAGACGAACCAGTTCGGTCAGCTCATCAATCCTGTTTTTGTGAGGGTCCTCCAGCAGAAGGGTTTCACGCAACTGCCTATTTTCGATGGCTGGCAATTCACCGGATCTTCCGACGCGAAAGGATAACAGCCCTCCAAAAAGACTTAATTCGACTGTTTTCCCGCTCAAGAGAGATGTTTTCATCATTTCGCCTACGGTTTTCCCTTCATTTTTCATGCGCCGGTAATGCCGGTAGGTTAAAAGAAGAGTTATTGAGGCTCCGATTAAGAAAATCCATCCCATATAATTGACAATCCCACTGAAAAAAAGAACTAAAAATCCGATTCCGGCAACCAGAAAGACATGAAGAAGCAGAATGGAGTATGCCGCCATGATGCTCTTAAAGATGCCGTCACTCTCTTTGTTTTTCCGTTTAAAAATCATGAATCCGGCATCCCTTTGTTCTTCTTTTCACTTTTTCCCGATTCCAGGCGTGCAACCAGCTTCCCGGCATACTGCTGGGGCATGTCGAGTTCGATAGTTGCCCTTCTCATGGAATTCAGTTTCATGATTAAAAAATTCAGTTTCTTCAGCGTTGCGTATTTTTCTTTTGTATCTTTCATTCCGGCAAGAAGGTCTTCGGTTTTTGCGATCTCCTTTTTGAGTTCGATTTCGGGAGGGACACAGTCCGCGTTTTTCAGAATTTTATAAGCCAGACGAAGATCTTCAGGGACAAATTGATCATCATCCAGATTCAGAGGTTTTCCGGATCCGGGCAAATTTTCAAACTCCCCTTCTTTTATGGCTTTTTTAATCCTTTCTTCAACGATTTTTTCATACCCGTTCAACATCAGTTTTTCCCCATGACATGTTGCTGTTGATTGTTTTTATATTCATTCTAACATTTTTTTCAAGCCATAAAATGGAGTTCGGGGGTTAAATCCATTACCTGAATCTTGCAGGGTATTATTGGTGTTGTGCTGAATCGGCCCTGAATCATTATCTGTTATATTTCAAACCCGTTTCTCCAAAATTGAGCGTTTCTCATAAATTTTCATAAAGATTCAGGTATTAAAGGATTTGACCCTTCATATTTCAATTTGATAAAGCGTAATGAAGCGGAATGAGAAGAAGTCCTATTGAAGAGGAAATGAATATGAAGCGGATTGCGTTTGCCGGAACGGATGGAAGAACTCTGTTGTGCGCTCTGGTCGTATCCACGGCAACCAGTGAATTTCATCAGGCATCTTTTCAAGGGGTGGTGGTGCGGGGCACCCCCTCCATGCCCGAATTTTCAAAGCAGATGAACTGGCCGGTGGCATTCATCCCCACATCCTCAAATTCCGCACCTGACTTTTCAAACGCCATTATCGAAGCGATCAGGAACCAGGAAATCGACTACGTGGTTCCCATGCCTGAAGCGCTTCTATTCGACGGGCTAGTGGATACGCTTGAATCTGTTGGGCTGGGGAATCGCATTTTGGGGTTGAATCGATCCGGAGCTTTTATCGAAGGGGATAAAATCAGATGTAAATACCTGTGCAAAGAGGCGGGAATTCCGGTGGCGCCTTTCTGGACGGATATCGATGCAAAGGATTACTCGTCAGTCCTTCGAACATCCCTTTCGCTTATGGACCAATACGGAGGTCTTGTTCTAAAATACCCTTACAGCGCCGGGGGAAAAGGAGCTCGAATAATCTTAAACTCATGGGAAATCCGGGATGTCTACGACACGCTGATGAACGATTATCGGGAAGACTACCGGAAACGGTTCGGAAATCAGAGCCGCTGGCCCATGCTTATTGAAGCCCGCATGTCCGGAGTGGAAATCAGCTTTACGATATTTGTGGATAACCAGGGGAATTTTCAGATTCTTCCAACGGCGATGGATTATCCTGAACGCTTTGAAGGACCGGCAAGCAGAACAAATCCGATCACCGGTGGAGTCGGCGCCATCTCCCCTCATCCCATGGAGAGCCCGGAATTGATCCAGATGGCCGGAGATACCATTGCAAGACCCCTCATTGACGCATTGAAAAAAGGGGGGATCCTTCGCCCCTGCGTCCTTTATCCGGGCTGTTTTGTCTCCTTGAATTCGGAAGGTAAACCTACGGCAATCCGGGTCTGCGAGATCAATATCCGGCTCGGAGAACCTGAGGCCCAGCCCATCGCCCGGCGGTTGAGAAACCTGGGAGCTCTGGTCACAGCAGCACTGGAAGGAAATCTACACGAAGTCACGCCGGAGGTCAGAGAGGATCAAGTGGCCATTTGCATTTCTCTGGTGACCGGTCCCGGAGGACCTGACGGACAGAAAGGATACCCATGGTCCTGCACCAGAGGAGAGCCTCTGGAAATTGATTTTAAATATTTTCAGAGGAAAGGGATTCAGGTCATTCCATCTGCAATGACCTATCTTCCCGAAGAAGGAGTATTCAAGTCGGACGGAACGCGGGTGGCGTATTTAAATGCCAACGTGGCGGTTAAACCCGGTGAAAAACGAGGGGAGGTTTCCGAGCGATTGAGAAACAGACTCATCGCTGCATTTGACAATGGCCGGATTCGGGTCATCCCCAGAGAAGATCCGTCCGGTAACCGCCTTGACATTCGAAGAGATATCGGATCTCATTTTGTTTCTGCTGAAAAACTACTCGCATGATCCAAGGAGTCAGCCATGCCGGTTAATCAACGAATAGCGGGCCGGGTTCAGGAGATTATTTCCAGATGGAAAAAAACCGGCACGATGGTCTTAACGGTTTATCTGCTTCAGGCTGCCATTTTCACTGCCGCAGCGAGCCAGGCATCTGAAGCCACTCTGGTCATCCCCACTGCAGTCCTGGCGGATCTCGTACAAAACGCACTTCCCATTGAACTTGAAAAGGATGAGGACTTCGATTTTTCCGGAAAGATGTGGATCCAGTCAATTGAAAATCTGCGCCTTGGAAAAAATATGGTGTACGGAAAAATCCATATTAATGGAAAAGACGTCCACTATTCACGAAAAATCGGAAGGTTTGAAGCCGCCATGAAAATCGGAGACGTCCGGATGTCGTTTAATTGCGGGGCCTCAATCCGATACGATCAAAAAAAGCGGATCCTGATTCTCAATCCCAGAATATCTCCGGCTGAAAAACAGCATGAAATTCTAACGCCTCTTCTCATCGCACTGATCAATGATAATGAGTTTCCGGTTCAGATTGAAAAACTTCAACCCATCGTCACCCAGCTGGGAGAAAAAACATTGACCGTGGAGATGGATATCTCAGGCATTACGACACAAAGTGATCGATTGATGCTTGAGATATCACCGGCTTTTCGAAAAAGCCCGAAATAAAAACGGCAGTCAATTCATAATCGAATAAAGAGGAGTCCATGAAAAAACTCGCAAAACGGATCAGCTCGATCTTCGCTGCAGGCGCTTTTGGAGGACTGATCAACAGCTTAGTGGTCTGGATTGCCGGGTCCAAAGGAATTGCGGCCCATTTCAATGTGGCTATTGCCCCTCAGTTGACACCTTCATGGCTTTATCCCAGAATCATCTGGGGCGGTTTATGGGGTCTTCTTTTCTTTCTTCCCCTTTTGGAAAATAAGCATGTTGCCAGGGGTCTGGTTTTCAGTCTCGGGCCTTCCCTGGCTCAGCTTTTTTTCA
>JBFMEI010000156.1:0-5537 GCA_040753295.1 Thermodesulfobacteriota bacterium
ATCTTGTCCGGTTTTCCACCGGACAAGGTCTTTTCCGGGAGTTCGGGGAGAACTGCGGCGGTCAGGGTAGGGATAAGGGTCCTGTGGACCCGGCTGCGGAAATAGTTTCAGATCTTCAGGGCTGACAGGATTCCCTTCAGGGATCTGATTTCCCTTAGACCACAGGAGTTCTCTGAAATTCCCTTCACATGCCATGGCAACCAGTATTCCCGCCGCCGATGCGATTCCCACGGGTTCTTGCTCTTTGATGTCATCTCCCCGGCTTTTAAACCAGCGGCGATAAAGTTCAAGACCGATTTGCCTAAAGGACATTTGGTCGATCGGCCAGCCGAGTCTGCGTAAAGTTTTTTGAATCATTTTCATTATTATCGAGTTTTGTAAGTTACAGCCTGTTTCTCATAAATTTTCATGCAAGATTCAGGTGGAAAGAAATGGATTTTATGTCCCCAATCATGCTACTGGAAGATAAAGATTATGGATCGATCATCTGATTTTTTCAATACCATCAGGAATAGAGAAGGTCAATGATCAATACAAAAGGATCCCTCAGATTCCCATATAGCAGGCTATTTTCATGAATTTATATTTCTTTCTCAAAGGACTTATTATCGGCTTTTCCATTGCCGCACCCGTGGGGCCGATCGGAGCTTTATGCATTCGACGCACGTTGATTCAGGGGCGTGCCGCAGGACTGGTCTCGGGATTAGGGGCAGCGACCGCTGATGCGATTTATGGATTTATCGCAGGTTTCGGACTGACATTTATTTCAGATTTTCTGATCCATCAGCAGATAGGGCTGCGCATGGCAGGAGGAGTTTTTCTCTGCTTTCTTGGGATACGGACGTTCCTTTCGAAATCGGATCCCGGGGCGAATGAAGCAAAATCAAACGGGTTGATCCGCTCATACGCATCCACTTTTTTTCTTACCCTTACGAATCCGGTGACGATTCTGTCCTTTGCAGCTATCTTTGCCGGACTGGGAATCACATCCTATCAAACCGGATATCTTTCCGCGACAACCCTTGTTGCCGGTGTATTTTTAGGATCGGGACTCTGGTGGTTCATCTTGAGTACAGGGGTCGGATTTTTCCGTTCCAGTCTGAATACTTCAGGGATGCGGTGGATCAACCGGCTTGCCGGCATCATCATTACCGGCTTTGGTCTTTTTGCCTTGATCGGCTGGTCATAAGAGATGATGATCAACTTTCTCCCATGTATGCTTTTCTGACCATTTCATTTCGTCGGAGATTATTCGCAGAATCACTGAGCACTACGACACCTGTTTGAATCACATATCCCCGATCCGCCACCTGAAGGGCCATTCGGGCATTTTGCTCCACCAGCAGAATAGTTGTCCCTGACTCATGTAATCGTTTGATCGTATCGAAAATACTGTCTACCAGGACCGGGGCCAGTCCCATGGACGGCTCGTCCAGGAGAAGGACCTTGGGATTGGCCATCAGCGCTCGACCCATGGCGAGCATCTGCTGTTCCCCGCCGCTCAACGTACCTGCAACCTGTTTATGTCTCTCAAGGAGACGGGGGAAAAGAGCAAAAACCCGATCCATATTTTCACGGTTTCTCTTCCGGTCCCGGGAGGAGAAGGCACCCATATCAAGGTTTTCAGTTACAGTGAGCCTGCCGAATACACGTCTTCCTTCCGGAACCTGAACCACTCCTTTTTCAACGATTTTATGGGGTAAAAACCGGCTGAGTTCTTCACCCTGAAGACGGATGGAGCCTTTCCGGGGTCGCATCAGGCCGCTGATGGTCCTTAGCGTCGTGCTTTTTCCAGCACCGTTGGCTCCGATCAGCGTGACAATTTCACCCTCATTGATGTCAAGAGACAGATTTTTTAGAGCATGAATATGCCCGTAGTAGG
The DNA here is from genome assembly GCA_040753295.1 of Thermodesulfobacteriota bacterium. Taxonomy (GTDB): domain Bacteria; phylum Desulfobacterota; class Desulfobacteria; order Desulfobacterales; family UBA2156; genus RBG-13-49-15. The sequence continues at coordinate 1,883 of JBFMEI010000156.1, forward strand.
CATGAACATTTTCAACTTCCAGCATGGCCATGAGCAACTCCTTTAATCAATGAGCTTCGGCGGCGCTCCCCCGTCCAAGGTATGCCTCAATGACCGTCGGATTTGACTTGATTTCCTCAGGAGTACCTTCCGCGATTTTTTTACCGTAATCCAGCACTGTTACGATTTCTGAAATTCCCATAACCACCCGCATCTGATGTTCTATGAGAAGGATCGTAATCCCCAGTTGATCTCTCAGATGCCTGATAAAATCCATCATTTCCTGGGTTTCTCTCGGATTCATTCCGGCGGTCGGTTCGTCCAGCAAAAGAAGTTTCGGGTGGGCGGCCATAGCCCGGGCGATTTCAAGCCGTCTCTGATCGCCATAGGGAAGGTTTTTGGCCAGTAAATCCCCTTTCCCCTCCAGGTAAACGAAATTGAGAAGTTTTTCAGCTTCCCGGGCAGCTTCAACTTCTTCATGCCGGGTTGAGGGCAATCCCATGACGATCCCGAAAAAACCGGCGTTCAGATGGGGGTGAAGACCAACCATGATGTTTTCGAGTGCGGTCAAATTTGGAAACAGGCGGATGTTTTGATAGGTTCTCGCGATACCAAGTTTCACTACCCGGTCCGGGGTAAGGCCTCCGATATTATGCCCTGAAAAGGTGATTCGACCGCTTTCCGGCCGATAAAATCCGGTGACACAGTTAAAAAATGTGGTTTTTCCGGCGCCGTTCGGTCCGATGATGCTGTGAATGCTGCTTTCTTGGATGGAGACATCCAGTTCCTGAATGGCAACCAGTCCGCCGAACCGTTTTGTCATTTTATCAGCATTGAGGATGATCATCGCTTCTCCTATACGCCGGCATGGGATTCAGAGGAAGTTTCGACATCGGCAGCCGAAGATTGATCGTCGTGCAATTCACGCCGGTGTAACGCTTCAGGCCAAAGCCCTTCAGGTCTTAACAGCATCATGGCTACAAGGGCCGCTCCATAAACCAGGAGTCGGTATTCGGCAAATTCACGAAGCAATTCCGGCAGACCCACGAGCGCTGCGGCTCCCACAATTACACCCGGGATATTTCCCATACCACCGACGATGATAAGACAAAGAATGTTGATGGAAATCATAACATTGAAGCTGTGAGGATAGACCGAGCTTAATTTGCTCGAAAAAATGGCGCCGCTTAACGCTGAAAAACCGGCACCTGTGGCAAAGGCAAGCAGTTTTGTGTAAACGAGATTGATTCCCATGGCTTGTGCCACATCTTCATCTTCCCGCATGGCTTTCCAGGCTCGCCCAAGTCTTGAGTCTCTGAGACGCAGGGAAATAAAAACAACCAGCGCGCATCCGGCCAGAATCAGGTAGTAAATCTGCTGAGGCGTTGCAAATTCATAACCGGCGATGGCGGCTTTTGGGATTTTTCCAATCCCTTGGGCGCCCCCAAGCCAGGGTCTGAGAAAATCTGAGAGAACCAGAATTCGGATGATTTCACCGAAGCCTAATGTCGCGATGGCCAGATAATCCCCGCGCATTTTAAGGACCGGAATTCCTAAAACAATACCGGATAAAAGACCTAAGATAATTGCAAAAGGAAGGGCCTGCCAGAACGTAAAACTGAAAAAGCCGAGTTCCGGAGAGGTTAAAATGGCGGTGACATAAGCGCCGATTGCAAAAAAAGCCACATATCCCAAATCCAGAAGGCCTGCGTACCCCACCACAATGTTCAATCCCAAACCCAGCAGAATATAAAGTCCTACAATGGTCAGAACCTCACTGAGAAATAATCCCAGAATCTGGGGAAGAGTCAACAGAATTGCAATTAGAAAAACAAAAGCAGCGATCCGGACTGTTTTCTGTCTGCCCGCCGGAAGATTCCGGTAATGATGTTTAAAGGAATCCCCTTTTTTCCCCCAAAAAATCAGAATGAATGCAATCATCAGGCCAAGGGCAAGAGCGCCTGAAATGGATAACCCATTCCCTAAAAAAATCCGATCAGAGACGGCGGCCAACGGCCCCCAGGCGGAAAGCGTCGGCCTGATCAAATCCTGAAGCACTCCGGTGATGGTGACCCCGCTGAATGATACGATCAGAACTCGACGAACCGGAGAGTAGGTATAATGAAGCACTCCGGCAAGAATCCCGCAGCAGGCCCCTGAAATCAGTAAGAAGATCCAGCCGTTCTCAATTCCAAAATCGAATGTCAGAAGGTTGTAGAGCGTGGGTGAAGCGTTGATGAATATCGACCTGAGATTGATCCATCTCCCCAGAAATAGAAGCAGCACCAGGGATCCGGCGATAATCAATCCGGAAATCATGCTGTTGACCAGCGGCCAACCGCTTCGGGAAGCGGACGTTTGCTTGGCTGATATATACCCCATAAATATTACCACGACCACCAAGAGGGTATGCCCCATGGAGATGATGCCGGCAATAATATCCCTCTGGCTGAAAGCTTCCACCATACCGATGAGTGAAAGCAGAAGAGCGGTTACGGCACCGATGAGTCCGACTTTTATTCCATGGTCCCAGAATGATTTAATTATTGTCATGGAAAGAAATCCCTATTTTCGAATTAGGCCTTTTTCACAGCCAGTCGTTCACCCAAAAGTCCGGTCGGACGGAAAATCAGCACTAGAACCAGCACGGTAAACGCAATGGCGTCTTTAAGCTGATATGGGGCAACAATACCAAGTCCGTCCAAAAACAGGCTGGGCCCCACCGACTCAATCAGGCCAAGAAAAATTCCTCCGAGCATGGCACCGGGAATATTCCCGATTCCACCCAGAACTGCAGCGGTAAAAGCCTTGATTCCAGGAATGAAGCCCATGAAAAAATGAACCTGTTTGAACATGATTCCGTAAAATACACCGGCAGCTCCGGCAGCCATCCCGCCGATAATGAAAGTTGTGGAGATCATTTTATCCACATCGATTCCCATAAGATATGCAGCCTCCTTATCCTCTGAGACCGCGCGGATGGCTTTCCCGATTCGGGTTCTCTGTATAAAAGAGTAAAGTGCAGCCAGAAGGAGTCCGGCCGCAATAATGACGACAGCCTGGAAGCGGAGGATCCGGATCCCTAAGATAGTCCAGTGTCCTTCGAGCATCCTCACCACCGGATAGGCCTGAAATCCTGAGCCATAAAGACCTCTGAAAACATACTGGAGAAAGAAAGAGGCTCCGATAGCGGTAATGAGAGGGATAAGGCGAGGGGCGTTTCTTAAAGGACGGTAGGCGATTTTCTCCAACAGAAAGGCGATCATGCAGGATACGAACATGGAGATGAGAAAAATAACCAGAAGACACGGAATCGGGTGACTGTCCAGAAGTCCGCTTTGATAAAAAGCGGCGGCAACATAATAGGCGGTGTAGGGGCCGCTCATAAAGACTTCACTGTGGGCAAAGTTGATCATCCGGAGAACACCGTAAACCATGGTATAGCCCATGGCGATGAGTGCATATACGCTTCCCTGAGCGATTCCGAAAATGATGAAATCAATCCAGTGGCGAGTGGTGTAAAAGCCGGCCAATAGGGTTGCGGTCGATCCCCATACGATCAATAGAATCATGGAACCGCCGATCAGCCACATGACGATGTCGGTAGGGGTAATCCGTTCTCTTAATTTATCCAGCATATTCTAATCCGTTTCATGGGTTGGGAGAGAAAAACAAC
>JBFMEI010000157.1:0-5494 GCA_040753295.1 Thermodesulfobacteriota bacterium
CCGCCCTTGAAGAAAATGTGACCCCGGATCTCATTATTTCAGCGATCCGAAAAGGAGCCCTTTCAAGAAAATTGACGCCGGTTCTCATGGGTTCTGCATACAAAAACAAAGGGGTTCAACCCCTTCTCGATGCAGTCACTGATTTCCTTCCTTCCCCGGCAGATGTCACAAATACGGCCTGCGATCTCAAAGATGAGGAAAAGCCCGTTCCCCTCTCCAGCGACCCGAAAGCCCCTCTTGTAGCGTTTGCCTTTAAGCTTGAGGAAGGCCCTTACGGTCAATTGACCTACATCCGGGTATACCAGGGGACCCTGGCCAAGGGAGATACCATCCAGAATGTCAGGACTGAAAAAACCCTGAAAGTCGGACGGGTGGTCCGGATGCACGCAGATAAGATGGAAGAGATCGAGGGAATCCCTGCCGGATTTATCGGGGCTCTCTTCGGGATCGATTGTTTTTCAGGGGATACCTTTGTCAAGCCCGGGGTTCAACTCACCATGACTTCCATGCATGTTCCTGAGCCGGTTATCTCCCTTGCTGTGGCGCCGAAAGGGATCAAATCCCAGATCAACATGTCCAAGGCTCTTGAACGCTTCTCCAAGGAGGATCCTACGTTCAAGATCCGGGTCGATGAGGAAACCGGAGAAACCATCATTTCCGGGATGGGAGAACTTCATCTGGAAATCTATGTGGAACGGATGCGGCGGGAATATGGCGTTGAGCTGACCACTGGAAACCCTCTCGTCGCCTATCGCGAAACCATTACTCAGAAAGCCGAGTTTGACTACACCCACAAGAAACAGACCGGCGGCGCCGGTCAATACGGCCGGGTCTGCGGGTATATGGAGCCTGTTTCCGGGGAGGACTTTATTTTTGAAAATAAAATCTTCGGCGGCGCCATTCCCAAACCCTTCATTGCCGCATGCGAAAAGGGATTTATGGCATGCCTGAAAAAGGGACCGTTTATGGAATATCCGGTCACCGGAATCCGGATCGTCGTCAATGACGGGAACACCCATGCCGTGGATTCATCGGACATCGCGTTCCAGGCCGCGGCCCGGGGGGCTTTCAACCAGGCCTTTTCAAAAGCCAGGCCGGCTCTCATGGAACCCATCATGAAAGTTGTGGTGGAGACCCCAACCGAATTTCAGGGAGCGGTCATGGGGTCTTTGAATCAGCGCCGGGGGATGATCGAAGGAGCCCAGGATGAAGGGCTTTTCTGCGTGATCGAATCCCAGGTTCCCCTTTCAGAAATGTTCGGCTATTCCACGGTGTTAAGATCCTTGACCCAGGGAAAAGCCCAGTTTACCATGGAATTTACAAGTTATAAGGCGGTCCCGCGTTCCATTGCAGAAGAGATTGCCGCCCGGAAACACGAAAAGAAAGGTGCCAGATGATTGATCGACTCTCCCGCATCCCCAACCCTTTGACTCCTCTGGGGTATACTGAAGAGGATCTCTTTTCAGATGGTTTTTTCGGTGCGGTCTGTGCCCGCGCCGGTGTCGGAAAAACTGCTTTTCTGGTTCAACTTGCCCTCTGGGCCATTTCCAATGAGCAGAACGCCCTTCATATCAGCCTGAGGGATCCTTTCAAAAAGGTTGACCTCTGGTATATGGACATTTTCAAGAACCTTGCCCGGCAGATGGAAGTTAAAGATCCGGTCCATACATGGGAAACCCTTTTACCCCAGCGATTTATCATGACATTTAAAGTGGAAGGATTCAGTGTCCCCAAACTGGAAGAGCGGATGACGGATCTCATGAACCAGGGGATCTTCTTCCCGAACGTCATCTTCATCGACGGGCTCTCTCTTGAAGAAACCGGACGCAAATCCTTAAGTGAGCTGAAAGATCTTGCCAGGGCGCACCATTGCAATGTCTGGTTCTCGGTTCGAATCAATCAATATTCTCAGGATCTCCAGGGGAGCGCAATCCCCAGGCCTGTCGAGGATTTTTCCGATCTTTTCAATTCGATTATTCTCCTGGAGGGGTTTTCGGATCAGATCCAGGTTAAAAACCTGAAAGGGGGATCCGGCGAATTGCCCCTGAAATCCATCTGCATCGATCCCTCGACACAGCTTCTGATCCCGGGGAAATAGCCGGGCCATCTGTCACAGCCTCCGAATTTTATTGACTTTGTTTCCGATCTGAAGTATTTGATGCCGGATTCGGTAAGACGCCGATTCTGCATCCGGGGCAGCCCCATGCCGGAAGAACGTTGTCCAACAGGGGCAAAAAACCCATCAACAACCTGCCCGAAAGAGGGATCGGATGACTCAGTGCGTTCTCCTGAATGCGGACTTTACATTCCTGAATATGGTCCACTGGAGGCGCGCCATGTGCCTCATCGCCAAGGGGAAAGTTCAGATCCTCAAAGAGTCTGAAAAAACGATTCAGTGCGCTGAAGGATTACTCATCAAAATCCCGGCGGTCATGAGGCTGATCAAACTGATCCGCACCCTTTATAAAAATCGTATCCCGTTCAGCAAGAAAAATGTTCTGGTCAGAGACGGCTTCAAGTGCGCCTACTGCGGTTCGGAAAAAGGGAAGCTCACCATCGACCATATTATCCCCCGCTCCAGGGGAGGGAGGACGTGCTTTGAAAATTGCGTGACATCGTGCAAGGCCTGCAACAACAAAAAAGGCTCCTCTATTCCCAGCGAAGTCAATATGTTTTTAAAACTCAGACCGTATCAACCCACCATCACCGAATTTTTACTCATGAAAGTGAAAAACCTCGGAATATATGAGATTCTCAAAGATTTCGGAATTTACTAGCGCTTTATCCGACCGGTTTCCTTGAGCAGGAAGAATCCCCCATCAACCGATCAATCACCGTAAAGCTGATCTGAATGGAAACGGAACAGGAAAAATCCAAAAAGAGCCTGACAAAAGAAGAAAAGAGCTGGATTCTATACGATGTCGCCAATTCCTCTTTTATTCTCATCATCGTAACCACCGTCATGCCGATCTTCTTCAAGGACGTGGCATCCAGGGGAATCTCCGATGCGGTTTCGACGGCAAACTGGGGATTTGCAAATTCCGTTGCCTCTTTCATCCTTGCGGCGGCAGCACCGGTCATCGGCGCCTTCGCGGATTACCGGAATTACAAGAAGCGGTTTTTTACGGCTTTTCTATCCGCAGGCGTCTGTTTCACCCTTCTGCTCACCACCGTGGATGCAGGGAGCTGGTTCGCCTGCCTGGTCTATTATGTGGCGGCGAAGTTTGCTTACTCCGGAGCCAATCTGTTTTATGATGCATTTCTGGTGGATGTTGCGGAAAAAAAGAGGATGGACTGGATCTCTTCCTGCGGATATGCCTGGGGATATATCGGAGGGACCATCCCCTTTCTTGCCGTCATCGGAGTCATTCTATATACCATGTCCGGATCCGGATCGACCGTCATCCCGGTCTTCTCGGTGAGATTTGCGTTTGTTGCGGTGTCGCTCTGGTGGGGACTTCTCTCCATTCCCATGCTGAAAAATGTCCGCCAGATCTATTTTATACCCCATTCTCCCAATCCGATCCGGGAGACCCTGGCGCGCCTGGTGAACACGTTCAGACAGATCCGTGAATATAAAAATGCCTTTCTGTTTCTTCTGGCGTATTTTTTTTATATCGACGGTGTGGATACCATTATTACCATGGCAACCGCATACGGAAGGGATATCGGGCTTGGAACCGTCATGCTGATAACCGTGGTCCTTATGATTCAGATCGTTGCGTTTCCCTTTGCCCTTCTCTATGGATGGCTGTCAAAACGCTTTTCTGCAAAACTTCTTCTTTTCTGCGGAATCGGCGTTTATGCGACCATTACTCTGGCGAGTTTTTTTCTCCCGTCTCTTCCCACTCATGAGATGCGGGTGACCGGATTCTGGATTCTGGCGTTCTTCGTGGCCACATCCCAGGGAGGAATCCAGGCGTTGAGCCGGTCTTTTTTCGGAAAACTGATCCCTCCCCGGTGCTCTGCCGAATTTTTCGGCTTTTACAATGTCTTCGGGAAATTTGCCGCCATCACCGGTCCGTTTCTTATGGGAATCGTAACCCGAATGACCGGGCACTCCCGGTTTGGAACCTTAAGCCTTCTGATCCTGTTTATCGCCGGCGGACTTCTTCTTGCCCGGGTGAAAGAGGCGGAACCCGGATCTGAATCCTGATCAAACGGTGCTGATCCGCCCTCCCCTCTACCTAAATTGAGGTTCTACTGAATCGACATCAGGTGGGTTCTCAGATTCCCTTTGCTCGTTTTTAAGCCCAGCTTGGTCCGGATATGATCCCGATGGGCTTCGACGGTCCTTTTGGATATTCCTAACAGCCTGGCGATCTCCTTGGTGCGTTTCCCCTGCCGGATCAGGTTTGCAATCTTGACCTCGGATCCGGTAAAACTCACAAACTTGGTGGATAATGTGCGTGAGAAGGGAGAGATGATATCGGCAAGGCTTTCTTCAAGAATCCTGACAAAGGCGAGCTGTCTGGAATTCATCCCGGTTTCCTTCAGTTTCTCCAGGTAAGGAACGATGAGCCGTCTCACATTGAGGATGACTTTTTCCTCCATTTCGACACGGTCTTCATCCCGCCGCTGCAGCAATGCTTTCAGAGCATTATTAAGCTCCTCCAGGTTTCGGGTTTTTGCGCTTAACTCCTCTTCCCGCTCGGCCAGGATTTTCTCTTTTCTTTTTAATTCTGAAATGTCTGTTACAACGGCAAACGCCCCCTTATAGGTCTTTGTTTCATCAAAAACAGGTTTGGGCGATATCAGGGTGATGATCTCTTCTCCGTTCGATTTGACGAAAGTCAGTTCATATGGAACCTGCCCTCCCTGAACCCTTCTCGCATGCTGTTCCATGAGGATTTTTCTATCCGATTGCGAAACATAATTGTCAAGCAGGCTCCCGACCGTCTCCTGGCTTGAATATCCGAGCATCCGGCAAAATGTAGCATTCACGAACGTAATAATCCGATCTTCATCGACAATACAAAGTCCTTCGTTCATGGTCTCAATGAGGATCCGGTATTTATCCCCGTCTCCAAGCAAGACTCGATCCGGACGGCTGTCTTTGGTTCGGTCTTTTAGAAGGCGGCGGATCCTTTTTTCAAGGGCCTCGGTTTGATCCATTACTTTTTTTTCAGCCTCATCCCGAATCTGCTGAAGCTTATCCTCCATCTGTTTCCGATCCGATGCATCCCGGAATACACCCAGAACATAGGTATGGGTTCCAACCTTTTTGGCAGTTCCAAAAACATCGGCATATACCTGACTTCCATCCTTTCGAATGCAGATAATATTTTTTGCAAGCCTCCCCTTTTCTTTGGCCATGGCCGTAAACTCGGAAAGGACGCGGTTCAAACTCCGTTTCGGATGGATGTCGTCCACGGAAAGCGTTAACAGTTCATCCATCGGATACCCTAGCATCCGGCAGATTGCCGAGTTTGCATACTTGAATCTCTTCGATTTCAATTCGGCAATGAGTATTCCATCAGAGCTGTTTTCATAA
>JBFMEI010000158.1:0-5490 GCA_040753295.1 Thermodesulfobacteriota bacterium
ACCCGCTCTTTCCCTTCAGAAAGAATCCGTTTTTTCCGCTCAATGCGGCCCGGCTGAACGGATTTTCTTCCATGTTGATATCGATCAGAATCCCTCCGCTGCGTTTAACCTCATGGACCACCTGATTCGGCAGATTTGTTGCGCCGGAGGTTCCGACAGTGATGAGGAGTTTTGTCTTCCGGGCGGTTTCGAGTGAGCTGACATACCGGTAATGGATTTCATCGTAGGATTCATCGAACCAGAGCACATGGGGTCTTGCAAGATGCCCGCAGGCCGGACACCGGAGAAGCCGCCGATCTTCTTCGGTCAGGGGCTCCTCTTTGGATTTTGGGGAAACACCTGGGGGAAGGGGATATATGTTCCGGGTGCACTCGCCGGCGCATCGCATGTGAAAGATATTTCCATGAATCTGAAAGGTTCTTTCCGGGCTGTTTCCGGATCTCAGATGGAGTCCGTCCACATTCTGGGTGATCAGCGTAAACCGGCCCCCAAACATGCGCTCCATTTCTGAAACCGCCAGATGCCCGGGATTGGGCAGTGCGGTTTTGCAAATTCCCATCCGGTAGAGATACCAGCGCCAGACCTCGTCCGGATACTGCAGAAACATCTGAAAGGTTGCCATCTCCTGGGGGTGATATTCTCTTGAGCCTACGGTCCAGAATCCTTCCGGGCCTCTGAAGGTGGGGATTTGGCTCTCGGCGGATATCCCGGCCCCGGTCAGAACGCAGATGGGTTCCCTGCTCTTTGCAAAATTGACCAGAAGCTCTTTCAAGGCGGTATCGATCACGTGAAGTCCGTCACTGCAGCGCTTAAGGGGATGAGGATCTGATCTCAGAAAAGACGATTTCCGCAGCCCGAATGGTTTCGTCGATATATTCAATATTGTGTGCCGATGAAACAAAGAGCGCTTCAAATTGGGATGGCGCCAGATAAATCCCGTTATCCAGCATTTTCCGGTAATAGGCACTGAACCGGTTGAGATCGGATCGCTTTGCCGATTTGAAATCGGTTACCGGTCCCAGGGTGAAAAAGAGGCCCAGCATGGAGCCGACGCGGCTGACGGAGACTGGAATACCGGCGTTTTTCGCCGCATCGGCCAGCCCGGATTCGAGTCGCTGAGATTTTTCTTCAAGAGCATCATAGAATCCGCTCTTTTGAATCTGTTTGAGCGTCTCAATTCCGGCGGTCATGGCCACGGGATTTCCCGAAAGAGTTCCGGCCTGATAGACAGGCCCCTGGGGTGCGATATGCTCCATGAGTTCGCGCTTCCCGCCATAAGCTCCCACCGGCAGGCCTCCTCCAATTATTTTTCCAAGCGTGGTGAGGTCCGGCATGATTCCATAAAGCTCCTGGGCACCGCCGTACGCCACGCGGAATCCGGTCATCACCTCGTCAAAGATCAAAATGGTTCCGGATTTGAATGTCTCCTCACGAAGCGTCTGGAGGAATCCCGGAGCAGGCGGGACAAGCCCCATGTTTCCGGCCACCGGCTCTACAATGACACACGCCACCTGATTTTTATATTTTTTCATGGCTTCCCAGAATCCCTGGGAGTCATTGTAAGCAAGGGAAAGGGTGAGAGAGGCAAAAGATTTGGGGATTCCCGGACTTCCCGGAATTCCCAGGGTTGCCACACCGGAACCGGCTTCCACCAGAAGGGCGTCCCCATGTCCGTGATAGCATCCGTCAAATTTGATCACCAGATCCCGGCCCGTATATCCTCTGGCCAGCCGGATGGCGCTCATGGTGGCTTCGGTTCCGGAATTGACCATCCGGACCATTTCCACCGAAGGAACCGCATCAATGACCATTTCAGCCAGTTGAATTTCAAGGTCGGTCGGGGCGCCGAAACTGGTCCCCCGGTTCAACACTTCTTTTATGGCATTCACGACCTCAAAATGATTGTGTCCCAGGATCATGGGCCCCCATGATCCGACATAATCGATGTATCGATTTCCGTCCGGATCATAGACAAAACATCCCACAGCCCGGTCGATAAAAACCGGGTCAATCCCCACGGATTTACATGCCCGCACCGGACTGTTTACCCCTCCGGGGATAACGGATCTGGCCCGGTTGAAGAAGGATGTGGACCGACTGCGATTCATTCCGCCTCCAGTAATGATATTAAAGGATTTATAAACGACGATCTATTGATTAAAATCCTCAATTTAGGTAACACCTACCAGAGGAGACGCGCCGGGTCAAGGGTAAGTGATTCAGATGGAAGTAAAAAGGAAGGGAGAAGATGGATCGGAGCAAATCCGCAAAACAGCTTGCTAAAACCATCGAATATGCGCTTGGACGATGTCCGGACGAGTTCGGACTGGTACTGGATGCTGAAGGGTATGTGAAAATCAAAACACTTTTGAAAGCCATCTCCGAAGAAGACGGATGGCGACACGTGAGGCATTCTCACATCGATGAGCTTTTCATCCTGCTTAAGGATCCTCCCATCGAGATCAGGGAAAGCCGGATCCGGGCTCTTTTCAGAGAGCGCATCCCTGCTGTTGAGACTCCAAAAAATATCCCTAAAACCCTCTATATATGCATCAGGAGAAGAGGGTATCCGGTCGTCCTTGAAAAAGGAATTTTACCGGCCGATTCGACGCATGTAATTTTAACCGGAGCACCGGAACAGGCGCTTCGCCTGGGGAGACGAATCGATCCGGAGCCGATCCTTCTGACCGTCCATGTCCGGAAAGCGATCGAGCTGGGTTCTCAGTTTTATCAATATGGGGAAACCTTGTATCTGGCCGATTCGATCCCATCAGACTCCTTTTCCGGACCACCGCTTCCCAAGGAAAAAGAAAGAGCGGCAAATGTGGATGAACGCCGGGAAACGGGCTCCGGCCGAACCGCCGGAAGTTTTTTCCTGGAATTTCCGATGAAAGAGAATGTTCGTAAAAACCAGGGAGGAAAGAAGAAAAGCGATGCCGGCCGGACAAAGGATTTGAAGCGTATTCGAAAAGAAAAAGATAAAATGTGGAATCGATGAGGTATTGAAATGGATTTCTGGCATTGGGTGATGGAAATTCTAATGCTTCTGGGAACCGCCTTTGCTCTGGGCTTTTTGGCACAGAAATTAAAGCAGAGCGCAATTGTGGGGTATCTTCTGGCCGGGGTGATTTTAGGTCCGATCCTGTTTAACCGGGAGGCGGTAAACAGCGTTGCCGAATTGGGCGTGGATCTCCTCCTTTTTTCCATCGGACTGGAATTTTCCTTCAGACGGCTCCTCCGGATGGGTTCCATCGCACTCGGGGGAGGATCTCTTCAGGTCATCATCACCCTGATTCTCTATGCCTCCCTTTTTCTGATAAAATATCCCGTCAATGTTTCACTGGTATTCGGATCGGCAGCGGCGCTCAGCTCCACCGCTGTTGTTCTTCGGGTTCTTGCGGATCGAATGGAGATGGATTCGGTGAGAGGAAGAAACGCGCTGGGAATCCTGCTCCTGCAGGATATCGCCGTTGTCCCTCTGGTCTTGTTCATCACCATGCTCGGTGCCGGAGGAGAACCGTCTGAAATTCTTCTGGGGCTGGGCAAAACAGCAGCCGCAGCGCTCGGTCTCATCGCATTTTATTATCTGCTCTTTTACCATCTCATGCCCAGATTTCTTTTTTCAAAAGGACTTTTTTCAAACCGGGAACTGGTGGTATTGCTGGCCATTCTTATGGCTATCGGGAGTATTTATCTGTCCCATGTCATCGGACTCTCCGCCGCTCTGGGAGCTTTTCTGGCAGGAATGTTCTTAGCCGAATCCCCTTTTGCCGTTCAAATCCGCTCCGATATCGGGGCATTGCGGACGCTCTTTGTGACGCTCTTTTTCACTTCCATCGGCATGCTGTTCAATCCGGAATGGTTCATGAACAACTGGATGGCGGTCTTTTTCTGGCTTGTGATGGTCATGGTCGGAAAGACTGCGGTCGTCTATGCCGTATGTCGAATATTGAAGGTCAATCCGCTCCAGTCACTGGCAACCGGTTTCACGCTGGCTCAGATCGGAGAATTTTCTTTTGTTCTGGCAACGATCGCCTCTGCTGAAGGACTCATCAGTCAGGATGTATTCAACCTTATCGTCGGGATTGCCATTCTATCGCTTTTTTTTGCACCTTTTATGGTCAGCTTTGCGATTCCTGTGGCCGGCGCTGTCATTCGAAAAATTTTACCCGGATCCCGATCCGGTTTTTCTAAGGCTGAAGATGAAGAGGGGCTCCCGGAACGGAAGGTCTTCATCATCGGATTCGGACCGGCAGGAGAGCGCGTGGCAGAAGCCCTTACGGATCTGAATTTAAAAATTGAGGTGATTGAACTGAATCCATCGACTGCAGCTTCGGCTCAACAGATGGGATTGAAAGTTCATCTGGGAGATGCTGCTGACGGTGAAGTCCTGCTTCATGCCGGCTTAAAAGGACTCTGTGTTGCGGTTGTAACGGTTCCTGATCCACGAATGTCAAAGCGCATTATTGAACAGATCCGTCACCTTAATCCCAAAATAGCCGTCATCGCAAGGAGTCGTTACCATATGACCAAGTGGGAGCTTAGGGACGCGGGAGCAGATGTTATCGTGGATGAGGAAAACACCACCGGGAGAACGTTGGCTCAGGAAACCGTTAATCTGTTAAGCCAGGGATGTAAAGACGCCATGACCTGTGCACTGACCGGAGTAGAACACCCCACCCTCTCTTCAGCAAAAGATGTCGATTCCTTCTAGAAATTCATGAGTTACGGGAAATAGGGCTATTCCCGGTCCGGGTGCAGGAATTTCACGGGAGTTGAATCAGCGGCAGGCAATATCGGAGGGATTCGATCAATCCAATTTTCCCGGTACATAAAACCAAGAATAATACAAAAAAGAAGCGTCAAAAGGTCATCAAAGCGCAGGGTCGGGAAATCGGCCTTAATGCGGTCAATGGTTTCCCGTGTGGTTTTAAGGTTCTCAAGCGTGGAAAGAAATTGAATTTTCCTCTCCCGAAGCTCCGGATCCGCATCGGGATCTTCTTCTTTCTCGATTTTTTCGCGTTGCCGCCGGATGGCTGATCCGGATGCCCGATTCAACGCATCGATGATGGAGCTGTTATTCAGGGTATGCTGGGAATTCAATAAAAAATGAATCCGATCCAAAAGATCCTTCTGAGTTACCACGATCTCTTCCTTCAATAACTGAGCGGCATTTTCCGGAATACGGATTACCTGCGTATTGAGTATTTTTTGATGCATCGCCAGCTTCCCTTGATACTCCTGTACGGCGCTGTTCCAGAACACCCAGCTTGCATGTTTGAAAAGATCGGCCGGGGTTTGATTTTTTAACCGGGTTTTCTGGGCTGCCATGACAATTTCCGGAAGAAGTCTTCCGGTGTTTTCAAAAAGCGTTTTTCCGGTGGCGATATAAAAAAGAAGGCCGAGGAGCGCATATTGATCCTGGAGAAAAAACATTCGAGGTAAATTCCCGAAAAGAGTCTGAAGGAGTTCATTCGGGAAAAGGTGTGA
>JBFMEI010000159.1:0-5472 GCA_040753295.1 Thermodesulfobacteriota bacterium
GCCCCCATAGAAAAAAGAACAATCATAAACGGAAAGAAGAAAATAACATACGAAACTACATCCAGAACCGCCTGAGTCTTCGGCTTCAGGTTATTGTAAAGAATATCGATGGCCACATGTCCTTTTTTAAGAAGGGCATAGGCGGATAACAGCATGAAATGCGCCCCGTAAAAAAAGGTGATGATCTCATAAGTCCAGACATGGGGAGAATGAAAGACTCGCCGGGTCAAAACCTCTAATACCACAATCATCGTTACGATGCACAAGGCCCACATGGCGATTTTGGCTGTCCATTCACTGATACCATTAATGAATCGGATGATCGCTCCCAAGGATGATTCCCTCCTATAAAAAATATCCCCGGCCGATGCGGCCGGGGATGCAAATATCAGTCGAGTTTGGGATAGACTTTGGGGTTGCGGCCGAAGGACCATTGTCCCTGCCAGTCGCGGACCGGCTCATATCCCTTCATGTATGCCATCATGGATTTGGCGATTTTCTTGTAATCCGGATTCTTGGCGGCTTCCATCTCCATGAATTTAATCGCGAGTTTCTCCAGCTTGTCGAGTTCTTCAGCAGAAAGTTTGGTTACCGTCGTTCCTTTTTTCAAGAATTCCTGGGTGGCGGCGATATCCGTCCAGTTCCCATAGGCGTTTGCCCAGAGGACCGTGGCTTTCCCGGCTTCTTCCATAATCGCTTTCATGTCTGCGGGAAGTTTGTTCCAGGCGTTCATGTTGATCATAAGCCCCAGCATGGAGGAAGGCTGGAACCAGCAGGGAACGTTCCAGAATTTGGTGACTTCCTGAAACTTGAGGCCCCAGTCCGCCGAAACATTTGAAAATTCAGCGCCGTCGATGGTTCCCAGCTTAAGGGCCATGTAGATCTCTCCGCCGGGAAGTTTCACGGCGCTTGCCCCGATCTGCTCAAGAATCCAGATGGTCTGGGCCAGAGGGGTCCGGAGTTTCAGACCTTTATAGTCAGCCAGAGATTTAATCGGTTTGTTGGTCCGGAATCCGGATTCGGAAGGGGTCATCC
The DNA here is from genome assembly GCA_040753295.1 of Thermodesulfobacteriota bacterium. Classification (GTDB taxonomy): domain Bacteria; phylum Desulfobacterota; class Desulfobacteria; order Desulfobacterales; family UBA2156; genus RBG-13-49-15. Next base: position 1,036 of record JBFMEI010000159.1, read on the forward strand.
CGGTGGGAATGTAATAAAGATTGAATTTGCCGAAGAGCTCCCGGATGAGTTCGAGTCCTCCCCCATGATAGACCCAGGTAAAATAGTCATTGGGAGTAAACCAGAAATTGACAGATCCAAGAAGATCAAATGCGCTGTTCTTGCCGGTCCAGTAGCTCGGCCAGTCGAAACCGCCTTCCAGGGCTCCTTTGGATACCGCATCAAAAAGCTCAAAGGCGCCTACAATCTCACCGGCAGGATGATGGGTGATGCTCATCCGGCCCCCGGCCATCTGGTTCACGATCTTGATGTAATACTTATCCGTCTCAATCAGGTTGATCGCGGGTGTCCACGTGCTTCCGGCTCGCCACTTGAATTTATCCTGAGAAAACGCCACCCCGGTGATGCACAGCGATACTACGAGAACAAGCAGTAATACGTGTTTGAGTTTCATGTCAATCTCCTCCTTGGTAACGGGTTGTTTGGATAAAGCCGAAAAACCGCAACTGAAATCGACTCACCCCCTTTCGATATGGGATGGTTTGAAAAAACAGGATGCTTCTTTTAAAATCCGCAACTGGTTTTTGAGATTTTTCCCTGCTTTGTTAGGCTTACCTATCAACACACAACAATGAAGTCAAATTCCATTTTTCACCTAAATTGTTATTATTTAAAACGCTCATTTTAGGTTTTAGTAGGTTTTGACCATTCCACCGTCGAAAAGAAGATCTCCGCCGATCAGATACTTCCCGAGGAAGGAAAAGCCGATGACAAAAAGGTTCCCGACTTCGACGGGTGCCATCATCTCTTTGATCTGAGAGCGTCCCATCATGATGGTTCGAACCACTTCTTCAGGCGTGATCCCCCGCTGCTTGGCCTGGGCCGGTACCTGATTTAAAGCAAGAGGAGTTTTGACAAATCCGGTACTTACCGAAAAAGCCCGAATCCGTCCTTCCCCTTCGGCAGCGATGGATTGGGTCAGCCCTCGAAGAGCGAATTTGGTAATGTTATAGACCGGTTTGTTTTTTGTCACCATGTGCCCATGCACCGAAGACATATTTCCGATCGATCCGACACCGTCTTCACTTTTTTTGATATGGGGGATACAGAGTTTCGAGAGGTAAAAAGGGGCGCGGATCATGATCCGCATCATGAGGTCATATTTTTCAATAGGAAAGTTTTCGATGGAATCAATATGCTGCATCCCTGCGATATTGGCTAAAAATTTGATGGATCCGAGGCGGGATCCTTTTTTCACGATTTTTTTGATGTCATCGTCCTGGCTTAAATCGGCTTTTAAAAAAACGACCCGGCCTCCCAGTCTCTCGGCGATCTCGACTGTTTCACGTCCTCGTTTTGCATTGATATCGGTTCCAAGGACGGTGAGACCGTTTGCGGCAAGCGCAACGGCCGTCCCCCGGCCGACTCCGCTAGCGGCTCCGGTCACGATGGCGACGTTTTCCGGCTTAAAATAGGAATCCTTGACGATGAGAACCTCATCTTTGGAAATATCCGGTTCCGTCATGGTGTTCAGCTCGGTGGCCTTCATCTTCAGCTCCTCCTTTTTTTGTGTTCCATATCCATTTTCCTGAGTTCCCGTCGCATGATCTTCCCGGTGGTGGTCATGGGGAGTTCTTTGACAAATTCGATTTCACGCGGATATTCATGGGCTGCCAATCGTGTCTTGACAAAATGCTGAATCTCCGCTTCAAGCGCCGTATCCGGAGATTCATCGGATTTTAAGACAATAAATGCCTTGACGATTTCTCCCCGCACCGGATCCGGGCTTCCGATGACTGCAGCCATAGCCACGGATCGGTGTTTGAGAAGGCAGTCTTCAATCTCAGCCGGTCCGATCCGATATCCTGAACTGGTGATCAAATCGTCTTTTCTTCCCACAAACCAGAAATATCCGTCTTCATCCTTTCTGGCAAGATCTCCGGTAAGCGACCAGTCTTTGATGAATTTTTTCCGGGTGGCTTCCGGGTTTTTCCAGTATTCTAAGAACATGACCGGATCAGGCCTTAGAATCCCGACCTCTCCAACGGTACCGGGTGGAACAGGATTTCCTTCTTCATCGACCACCTCAACCTTGTGTCCGGGAATCGGTCTTCCCATGGATCCCCGGCGGACCTCCATAATTTCAGCGCAGTTTCCAAGGACAAGATTGACTTCGGTCTGGCCGTAAAATTCGTTGATGGTGAGATCCATCACGCGCTTCCCCCAATCGAGAAGTTCTTCCCCTAATGTTTCACCCCCGCATGCAATGGTTCGCATCCGGTAATCATACCGGGACCTGGGGTCTTTGACCTGTCGCATGATTTTTAAAGCAGTGGGCGGCATAAACGCGTTTCGGATCCCGTATTTTGAAATAAAATGAAATGCCTGCTCCGGATCGAATTTTTTTGCCCGGTAGGCAACCACAGGAGTTCCATGGTGCCAGCTTGGAAAGAGAACGTCGATCAACCCGCCGATCCATGCCCAGTCCGCCGGAGTCCAGTAGAAATCATCTTTTTGAGGAAAAAAGTTGTGGAAAAATTCAACTCCGGGAACATGTCCGAGAACCACCCGGTGGGCGTGAAGTGCCCCTTTTGGGGGTCCTGTGGTTCCTGAGGTATAGATGATGAGCGCGGGATCATCCGGACCGGTTTTTACCGGTGTCAGGTAGGGTGATCCTTTTCCAAGAGCGTTCCAGAAATCGTAAACCCCTTTTCCGGATTCGGCCTTGGTCGAAATGATGCATTGCAGATTCGGGAGTCTGTCTTTGATCTGAAGGATCTTTTCGATGTTGCCGGCATCGGTAATGACGGCTTTGGCTTCGCTGTTTTGAAGCCGGTATTCGAGGGCATCCGGGCCGAAAAGAGTGAACAGGGGGATGGCGATCCCTCCGAGTTTATAGATAGCGATATGGGATAACGCGGTTTCCGGGCACTGAGGGAGCAGGATCCCGACACGATCTCCTCTGGTGATGCCGAATTCCTTGAGCGCATTGGACAGCCGGTTGGAAAGCTGTTTGATATCCCAGAATGTATATTTTTCCGTCCTTCCGGCTTCATCTTCGTAGATCAGGGCAAGCCGATATCGTTCATTCGCCCATTTGTCGCAGATATCGACCCCGATATTGTAGGTTTCCGGGATCTGCCAGCGAAAATTCCGATAAACCTCATCATAGGTTCCTTTTCGTTCCAGCATATATCCTCCTTATATCGATTAGAAACCGGTATCAGAGACAGGAGGAAAGATCAAGGGGGATATCTTGGGATTACAGAGGCTCGTAGGACTGGAGCAGCGGGAGAAGATACCGGTGCGCCAGAAGATCTGTATTCACCATGCCGAGGACGTTTCCGTTATCGACAATCGGCATGGCGGAGATCTGATGTTGTTCAAGTTCACGGACAATATCGATGATGCTGTCCTGAGGTCGGGCATAAAAAACATTTCGGGTCATCATATGCTCGATAGTGCCGTTGCATGTTCCATCTGCAATCGCCCGGGTGATATCCCAGGTAGTGACGACTCCGACGAGCTTATTTTCAGGAGAAAGGACTGCTGCAATACTCATCTGTTTTTTCATCAGAAGGACGGAGACGTCCTGAACCGTTCCGCTCACCGGAATGGTGGGGATGGGGATCATGATCTCTTTGGCGGTCCGTTCGCTTTCCTTTGCATTGAGCCGCTGCAGGCTGATCCGTTCTGCCGCCTGACACGGCAGCAGGCCCGGATTTGAGGCCAGCATATCCACCAGTTCGGTCATATTACGGCGGATCACTTTTTCCCGATACTCCTCTCCGGCCTGGAGCCGGTTTTTCGACAGTTCGGTAAATTCATCGGCATGCCGTTCCAGCCAGCGTTCTATCTCATCCGAATTCCCCAGAAGGTTTGGGGGGATTTGAAGATGGTCCGGTGTGGGAAGAATATGTTCGTGGGCTGCAAAAATAACCCCTCCGGAGTTGACCAGATAATCCGTTGCGATCATGACACCTTTTTGACGAAAGACCACCTGTTCCATGCGGGTACGGGCTGCCTTTCGATTGGGGTCCGGAGAGTAGGTGTTGGCGCCCTCCACGATCACGGACCAGTCTCCCATTTCATTCACGGTCATGGATGCCTCTTCGGATTGAAGAACACCGAGATAATTGAAAATGGGGGCAGCCGGGATCATGCAGAATGCCGATTCCCTCAGGAGGTTATCCGCATTTGTGGAAAAATGACTGGTGTGACGATATCCGCGGGCTGCGATCTCCCGATGCAGGTATTCGAGGGTGACATCCTTTTTTTGAGACCACATTTCAAAAAGTTTTTGAATGGGAAGCCCTTTCCGGTCAAAGAGATGGCCGTACTTGTCGCTGATCCCCACGGCTTTAGCCTCTGAAAGGCGGAGGCTTAAAAAATTGGCGACGTGAGCGCCGACGGCCCCGAATCCCTGGATCAGAATCGTCAGTTCATATGAAGGGGGAA
>JBFMEI010000160.1:0-5471 GCA_040753295.1 Thermodesulfobacteriota bacterium
TTCGGGTGCTTCACCCTGGGCCGGATTCTGCTCCATTCGGTTCGAAACGGAGTCCTGGCAATGGGAGGAAGACTTCTGAATCCATGCGCTTTGGAAAAATAATCCGGAAGGTGTCGCATCAGGTTATCCGGAGGAACAGCCTGCTGAATAAGAGATGCCTGTCGCAGGAGAAAATGAAATACCTTCCGGTTTTTCATGACTGTTGAAAGCAGCAGGTTTTTAACCGGTTTCTTTCGGTCTGAAGCCAGTACTTCCCGGTGAGTTTTCTTGATTAAATGGGGAAGGTCGATTCCTGACGGGCAGACTGCTTTACAGGCCTGGCAGTTGAGACAGTTTTGAACAATGGCCCGGTCATTTTCACTTCCATGATAAAAAAGGGTCAGGATGAGACCTATCGCTCCGATATAAACATGCCCGTATCGATGCCCCCCGATTTTGCTGTAGACCGGACAGACGTTGGCGCAGGCCCCGCAGCGGATGCATCGCAGGGCAGTGGAAAAAACAGGATTTTCAGCCAGTGCCAGACGGCCGTTATCAAGGAAAACGATATGCATGATTTTATGATTCGACGGAGACGAAAAAGATTCATTGGCTCCCTTGATCCAGGTCACATAGGAGGTAATGACTTGCCCTGTGGCGTTTCGCGGAAGTACTTTCAGGATGCGAAGAGCGGATTTCAAATCCGGAACAAGTTTCTCAAGCCCCAGGAGTGCGACATGCACCCGGGGCATGGTGGTGACCAGGCGCATGTTTCCCTCGTTGGTGACCAGCCCCAATGTTCCGGAATCGGCGACGGCAAAATTGGCTCCGGAGATTCCCATATCGGCGGTTAAAAATGCGGGTCTGAGTTCACTGCGAGCCACTTTGACCAGACGATCAATATTTTCCGGATCCTGGGCTATCCGGGTGACCCGTGTGAAAAGGTCTCCGACCTGGTACCGGGAAAGGTGGATCGCCGGCAAGACCATATGGGAAGGTCTTTCATGACGCAGCTGGACAATCCATTCCCCAAGATCGGTTTCTGTAACTTCATATCCTTTTGCCTCAAGATGGGAATTGAGAAAAATCTCCTCGGCGGTCATGGACTTGGATTTGACGATCTTTTTTACATGCTGTTCCTGCGCAATTCGCAGGATAATTTCATTGGCTTGCGCAGCATCCCCGGCAAGATGAACCACGGCTCCGGCAGCTTCGGCGTTTTTTTTAAAATCGTTATAAAGAGAAATCAAGACCGGAATTGCCTGATCTTTTCCACCGGCAATCTCATCTCGGATTTCATCAAAATCGATTCCGTCATATATTTTCGGCCGGTTTTCACGATACTGCATGTTGAATTTATCGAGGGCCGAACGCATGAATTGATCTTTAAGGGCTTCCTGGATCTGTTTTTTATATGTCCGGATATCTTTTGCTGTTTTGATCATACCTGTTGATTTCCTTCCGAAGAGATCCGGTCAATTATGCTTCTTCCGGATCTTTCATGATGAGAATATGCAATTCCTTGGGACCGTGCACGCCGATGGCCAGAACCCGCTCGATATCCGCAGTTCGACTGGCGCCGGTGATCCATGCCAGATAGGCCGGTTGGTTCTGTTTGAGGATTCTGTCGATTTCAGTTTCCAGTGCTCGGGCATCCGGGACAATCCTGGATCTTTGAATCAGGGTAACATGAGTTTCAGAAAGCATGGTGGCGATCCGGACATTTTCTCTGGAAGAGTCGAGAAGCAGAGAACCGGTTTCAGCGATTCCCCAATCCATTCGTGTCAAGGCGGTGTGGATTTTATCCGCACAAAGCCGAAACGGCTCTGAAAGGAGTTCAACTCCCTTGGATTCGCACTGATGTTTCAGCAGGATCATTTCCTTGGGGGAAAAGGATGCGGCTGCAAGGGTTTTCCCTCCTTGTTGGACGGTGAGTTCCACTGCATGGCTGAATGCGCTATCGAGAGTTTCTACGTCAGATATGAAAGCCGAAACATTTCTTGCCTTTTGTTTAAATCCATTGATGAGATCCGTCGATTCCATGGCAGTTGCTCCAGTTTGTTCAGCGATTCGTCCCCATTGATCTATGTATATGCCTGACAAAGGGATGTCAATTAAAAGGAGCTGAAAAGAGCTTGAGATTCCAGAAGCATCCGGATAAGATACCTCCATTTTTTTGTGTCCGGGTCGATATGTACCGGGCGATGTGGGTGAAAGGAGCGCTCATGATTACCCCCGGGGTGTTGAAAGAATTCGAAAGACGGATCGGAAGAGAAAATCTGTTTACGGATGTGACCGACCGGCTCACTTATTCCTATGATGCGGCTGTTGTCGATCCGGTTGTTCCTGCGTTCGCCGTGCAGCCCAGAACAAGCGAAGCATTGAGCTGGGCGGTGAGGCTTTGCAATGAAAACCTGATTCCGATGACGGTTCGAGGAGCCGGTACCAATTTAAGTGGAGGGACGGTTCCTTCTTCCGAAGGGGCGGTGGTGTTGACCAATGCCCTGAACCGGATCATCGAAATCAACGAAGAAGATATGTTCGCCGTGGTGGAACCCGGTGTGGTTACGGCAAAGCTTGCCCTTGCCGTTGAATCAAAAGGACTTTTTTATCCACCGGATCCCGGGAGCCAGTCGGTTTCCACCATCGGCGGAAACGTGGCTGAAAACGCGGGAGGACTCAGGGGCTTGAAGTATGGAGTGACCCGGGACTATGTCATGGGGCTTCAATTCTTTGATGCCAATGGAGATCCGGTAAAAACCGGCTCAAAAACCGTAAAATGCGCAACCGGTTATAACCTTACCGGATTGCTGGTGGGGTCTGAAGGGACTCTCGGGGTATTCGACCGGATCATATTGAAGCTGATCCCGCTTCCAAGGGATCGTAAAGCCATGGTGGCGGTTTTCAACGATTTGAATCATGCCTGTGAAACTGTAGCTGCCGTCATTGCTCATCGCATCATTCCGGCCACCCTTGAAATCATGGATAATTTTACTATCCGGGCGGTTGAGGCCTCCAGCCATGCCGGGCTTCCGGTGGATGCAGCGGCACTTCTTCTGATTGAAGTGGATGGACATCCTGCTCAGGTGGAGGAAGATGCGGAAAAAATATCGACACTATGCAAAAAATTCGAGGCCCGGGATATCCGGGTGGCCAAAGATGCTGCCGAAAGGGAGAAAGTCTGGTCAGCCAGGAGGGGAGCGCTTTCCGCTCTGGCCAAAATCAAACCGACACTGGTTCTGGAAGATGCCACGGTTCCAAGAAGCAAGGTTCCCCACATGGTTAGGGCCATTGAGGAGATCAGCCGTAAATATAATATCTCCATCGGGACTTTCGGTCATGCCGGAGACGGAAACCTTCACCCTACCATTCTGACGGATCGGCGAAACAGTGAGGAATGGAAACGTGTGGAATCTGCGGTTTCAGCTATTTTTGACGAGGCGTTGACTCTGGGAGGGACACTTTCCGGTGAACATGGTACAGGGATTGCCAAATCCTGTTATCTGGAAAAAGAGACCAGCAAAGCCACGATTCTATATTCAAAACGGTTGAAGTCGGCGCTTGATCCCAACAGAATTCTGAATCCCGGAAAGATCATCTGGGATAAAACGGACTCCTCATAAGATGATGATAATTGAGGATTTTATTTGGAGGATGTCGAGTGTCTGAAATGAAACTCCTCGTTGATCTGATGCGTGAGCTGGAAGATCAGCTTATCGTGTGCATGAGATGCGGCATGTGCCAGGCGGTTTGTCCTCTCTTTGAGCAGACCGGAAGGGAAGCGGATGTTGCCCGGGGAAAATTGGCACTTTTGACCGGTCTCATGAATGAAATGTTCAAGGATGCCGAAGGAACCTTTGAACGCCTCAACCGATGCCTTTTGTGCGGTTCATGCGCCGCCAATTGCCCGAGCGGTGTGAAAATTCTGGATATTTTCATTAAAGCCAGGGCCATCCTTGCCGGATTCATGGGATTGTCTCCAGCCAAACGGATTCTGCTGAGAGGAATGCTATCCCACCCAAAATTTTTTGACCGGCTCACAGAATGGGGGGCGGTGTTTCAGACCATTTTTACCAAACCGGTGAATGACCTCATCGGAACCTCATGCTCCCGAATCGCATCTCCGCTCTTGTCGGACCGGCATTTTGTCCCGTTGGCATCCCGGCCGTTTCATCGCACCACACCGGAGCTCAATTCAAATCCGACATCATCGAAAATCAAAGTTCTTTTTTATGTGGGATGTCTGATCGACAAGATTTTTCCCCAGGTGGCCGAGGCCGTGGTTAAAGCGCTCAAGCATCACGGTGTCGGAATATTTATTCCCCCCAATCAAGGATGCTGCGGCATCCCGGCCGTCTCTTCAGGCGATATGAAAAGTTTTGAAAAGCTTATTGTTCATAATTTGAACGCATTTTCAGGGACTTCTTACGATTACCTGGTCACGGCATGCGCAACCTGCACGTCGACCATCAAAAAAATCTGGCCCGTCATGATCAAAGGGCTTCCCCACATTAATTCCCAGATGGAAGAAAGAGTTTATGAAATTTCAGAAAAAAGCATGGATATCAACGAGTTTTTGGTTAACATAATTGGAGTTTCTTCATCGACATCACCCCGGGATGCCTCGGGCATCCCCATTACCTACCATGATCCGTGCCATCTTAAAAAATCGTTGGGGGTATATCAGGAACCGAGAGCTCTTATAAAATCAAATCCGGCATATCGTTTTTCTGAGATGCCTTCTGCAGATTGGTGCTGCGGGCTTGGCGGAAGTTTCAGTCTTTCCTATTATGAAATCAGCTCCAGGATCGGCAAAAAGAAACGGGAGAATATTGTGACGAACGGATGCAGGGTCGTTGCCACTGGTTGTCCGGCCTGCATGTTGCAGATCTCAGACATGCTATCTCAGTCCGGTGACCGAGTTCGGGTTAACCATCCGGTCGAAATCTATGCCGACTCCCTTTGGTGATTGATCATGAATGAAATGGCGATTCCAATCGCTTCAAGCCAAAAGATGCCGGTTTCGGCTGCTGTTTATACGGCCTTCATATCCGCTCTTTTCGGAGCCAATACCGTGGCCATCAAGATCGGCCTTTCGGGAATCGGGCCTTTTACCACAGCCGCCTTCCGGTTCAGCATTGCATCTGTCGCTCTTTTTGTATGGGCAAAAGCGACCCGGCAATCTCTGGTCTTTACTAAGAAACAGTTTTGGCCGCTTCTGGTCATCTCCGTCATCTTTACGGTTCAACTCTCCCTTTTTCATCTCGGCATCAGCAGAACCAATGCTTCCCGGGGGGCTCTTTTAGCCAATATTCAGCCGTTCTTTCTCCTTTTTCTGGCCCATCAATTTATTCCGGAAGACCGGATGACCAAGAAAAAATTTTTTGGCCTGCTGCTCGGATTTTTAGGGGTTGCTTTTGTTTTTATGGAAAAAACAGGAGTATCTTCAGGCTTTCAAACCGGTGATATCATTATCCTGAGTGCTGCGTTTC
>JBFMEI010000161.1:0-5468 GCA_040753295.1 Thermodesulfobacteriota bacterium
GACCCCATGCTGGCGACAGGTGGTACATTGTGCGACACCATCGACCTGCTCAAGGAAGCCGGTTGCAGACAGATCAAAGGGCTTTTCCTTGTGGCTGCGCCCGAAGGGATCCGCAGGCTCGAGGCTTCCCATCCCGAAATCGAAATTTATACGGCTGCAATCGATGAAAAGCTTAACGATATCGGTTATATTCTTCCGGGGCTGGGGGATGCCGGAGATAAGATTTTTGGTACCAAGTAATATCGCATTTTGCTTGAGATGTTCTTCAAAATTCCTGCCGCATTTCTTCTCATCAGGATTCCCGGGAACCCCCTTGTCTGATAGCCTCGGGAAAAAAGAAAAAGCCCCTTGTCATCAAAAGGAAAACGGGTATTGAAGAATCTATTTGCTTTAAAAGAAAATCCGCAGGAGGAAAGATGACCGGATCTCAATTTGATGGAATATTTCCGCCGATATCCACTCCGTTTGTGGAAGGGAAATTGTCTCCTGAAGCCGTTATAAAAAATTTGGATAGACTTTGCCGGACAGGAATTCGGGGAGTTGTTGTTTTAGGATCAAATGGAGAGGCTGCCCTGCTTTCCCAAATAGAAAAAAAGATACTGATTGAAACGGTTATCCGATCATCCCCAAATGAGATGACGATCATTGCCGGGACCGGATGTGAGTCAACCGAGGAAACCATTCGACTTACCAAAGAGTGCGGAGAGATGGGAGCCCATGCTGCTCTGGTGTTACCCCCTTTCTACTATTGGGATAAAATGACCGATGAGGTTCTCTATCGCCACTATTCGACCGTTGCCGATCATAGCCGGATCCCTGTTCTTCTCTATAATGTGCCGAAATTCACCCATTTTCGTATCAGCCCAGGACTGGTTGCCAGGCTTTCAGCGCATGAAAATATCGCCGGCATCAAAGACAGCTCGGCAGATCCGGTTCTGCTTGCCGATTATATTTATGCAGCAGGCTCAGTCTCGGACTTTAAAGTTCTGGTAGGGACGGCAACCGTATTATTTGCCGGCCTTGCTCTCGGTTGCACAGGGGGGATCATGGCCCTTGCCAACGTCACACCCGAACTGTGTGTAGATCTCTATCATTTCATGAAGCAGGGAGATTTCGAAAAGGCCAGGGCTCTCCAGATGAAATTGATTCCCCTGGGAAAGGCGGTTACCACGACATACGGCGTTGCCGGACTTAAGGCTGCCATGGAGATGGCAGGATATTTCGGAGGCGATCCGAGACTTCCGCTCCTTCCGGTAACTCTGAAAGAGAAAGATGCGATTCGAAATCTGATGACGGAAGCGGGGCTGCTATGATGAAAAGAAAAAGGATTTCAGGAATTCGAGCTATCGGGTTTGACCTGTTCAATACTCTGATCATGGCGAATCGACAAACATTGGATGAAGCCATCGGCAGACTGATGAAGAGTCTGAAAAAGGATGGATTTGTCGAAAACGAAACAGTATTTATGGAAGAATATGGAAAAGCGGCATTATGGCATATCGAACAGTCTATGAAAACCGGAAGAGAAACCCATAATCGATATTGGATCTGTGATGCTGTAAACCGGGCCGGGAATCATGTCTCTCCGGATGATCCGCGAATCGACCGGGCTGTGGATTCCTATTTTTCTGCATTTTACCCCAACTGCCGGTTGATTCCGGGTGTTGGCCCCATGCTTGAAGAACTTAAAGGAAAATATCCCCTGGGTCTTGCCTCCAATTTTACCCATCCACCGGCTGCCCGGAAGATCATGGAGGATCTAGGATTAATTCCCTATTTTAAAACAATAATCATTTCCGGAGAAATCGGATACCGGAAGCCGGATCGGGTTGTTTTTGAGAACCTTGTGAAAGACCTTGGAGTTGCATCCCATGAAATCCTTTTTATGGGAGACGACCCTGTGGCGGATATCTGTGGTGCATCAGCCGCCGGGCTCCATGCGGTCTTTCTGACCTATGCCGGAGAGCGCCGCCTTCCCTTCAGTCCGGAAATAAGCGACAAGGATCATCTGTCTCCGGATGAATCCATTCTGCGAATTTCCACACCGGAGCAGATATTCGGGATTCTGGATGGAAGCCGGGAGGTAGAATCCTGACCCGCCGGAGCCTGCATATTTGAAGGTCCTTCTTATTCAGCCGCCCATCCGGGATTTCTATACCACTCCGATCCGTCTCTATCCATTAGGGCTCTTATATGCAGCCCGGGTGTTTCAGCATGAAGGAGTTGAAGTCCAAATCCTGGATTGTCTGAGCCCTTTAAAAAAGAAAAAAATCCCGGTTCCGGATGAGTTTGCGTATCTTTCTCCTTTTCTCCGGGAAAATCCTTATCTTTTCAAAGGATTTTATCGGTTCGGACTCCCGGAGTCGGAGATTGCTTCGAAAATCGCTTCCTTTTCACCGGATGCGGTCGGGATTTCTTCCCAGTTTACTTCATATTTCACGGATGTTGAGAACGTCGCCCGTCTCGTTAAATCATGTTCAAATGTACCGGTCTTTATCGGTGGGCACCACGCTACGGTTTTTGCCTCCCAAATCAAAGTCCGGACGGATCTGATTGATCATGTGTGCGTGGGTCAGGCGGAAGAATCCGTTCCTGCGCTCTGCAGAAAGCTGAAAGGAGAAAATCATGAGACTCCTTTATCCGTTGATTGGAGACGATTGCATCCTGCCCATGAGCTTATCGATGCATCCATGTATCAGATTGGAAAAAGGCGCGCCCTTTCATTAATCGCCGGACGCGGGTGCCCCATGGGATGTGAATTCTGCAGCACTTCAGTCATGTTCGGCCGGAAGACCAAGTATCGTGATATCGACCATATCATTATGGAGATGCGAAAGAGTTATCTTGAAAGAAACGTGCGGATATTCAATTTTGAAGACGATAACCTCTCTTTTGACCGGACCTGGTTTTTTGATTTTCTAAAATCCGTTTCAGAAGATCAAACCCTGAAAAATATAGAAGTTACGGCCATGAACGGCGTCTGCTATTCTACTCTTGACGGTCAGATTTTGGAGCAGATGAAACGCGTCGGTTTTCGCCGTCTCAATCTGTCTCTCGTGACTAAAAGTAAAAATCTTCAGCAGAAATTCGGCCGGATTGGAGAGATCGCACAGTTTGAAGAGATCATCCGAAAGGCCAGGGCCCTTGACTTTTTTATCACCGTTTATCTTATTCTTGGGCTTCCTGAGCAGACAAGAAAAGAAATTGAAGATACCATCGATTATCTTTTTAAAATGGGCGTACTGGTCGGGCCATCGGTTTTTTATCTTCCGCCGGGAAGTCCCCTTTATGAGAAACTCTCGGTTTCCACTCCCTTATTGGAAAACTGGGATCTCTATCGGTCTTCGGCGTTTGCTGTTGAGACATCCCACTTGAGCCGCCATGACCTGGTAGACCTCTTTTGCGAAATCCGACGCAGGAATCTTGAAAGGAGAACCTCTTAGTTCTTCCTCAATTTAGGTTCTTGGGATTTTTAAAAAGAGTCATATACCGGCCAAGCCCTTCTTTTTTGAGGGCATCTAAGGGAACAAACCGGAGTGCGGCACTGTTGATGCAATATCGAAGGCCGGTTGGAGCCGGACCATCCGGAAACAGATGTCCTAAATGGGAATCTCCGTGTTTGCTTCTGACTTCCGTACGGGTCATCAGATGACTTCGGTCCGTCTTTTCAACAATATTTTCCGGAACAAGTGGGCGGGAAAAGCTAGGCCATCCGGTTCCGGAATCAAACTTATCCAGAGATGAAAAGAGGGGCTCCCCGGAAACCAGATCCACATAAACTCCGGGTTTTTTATTATCCCAAAATTCATTGTCAAATGGAGGCTCTGTCCCGTCTTTCTGTGTGACTTCATACTGAAGGGGAGTAAGCTTTCTCCTGATTTCAGTCTCATCAGGTTTTTTATAAGGCGTCTTTTCAGATCGACCGGAACTCGATCCGTCTTTCCCCCAGACTTTTTTTAAAAATTGATCTCTTCCTGAATTGTGCCGGTATACGGTATATCGGATGGGGTTTTTTTTGTAATAATCCTGATGATAATCTTCTGCGGGGTAAAACACCGTGAAGGGAACGATCTCCGTTACGATTGGGCTTTTAAACCGGCCGGATTGCTCCAACGCTTTTTTGGATTCTTCGGCTTGCACCTTCTGGCTCTCGTTGTGATAAAAAACGGCTGAACGGTATTGGCGGCCCCGATCCACAAACTGCCCCTCCGAATCTGTGGGATCGATCTTTTTCCAGAAAATGTCCAAAAGGGTTTTGTAGTTAACTTTTTCCGGATTGTACCGGATCATTACCGCTTCTGCATGGCCGGTCCCACCGGATGAAACCTCGCGATAGGTGGGGTTGGTCTTATGGCCTCCGATGTATCCGGATATCACCTCCAGGACACCATCGATTTTTTCAAAATCCGATTCGATACACCAGAAACATCCTCCGGCAAAGGTGGCTGTTTCAAATTTCCCCAATTCATTTTTCATGAAACCTCCTGAGGTTTCTAAAGTAAAGCTGCCCGCCAGAATCATAAGAATTAAAATTTTTTTAATTGTTTTAGATCGGAAGGATTGAGCAGCCATCTCTTTTCCTTTCAGCTTCCAATTATGCAAAAAAAAGACCTTCCTCAATTTCCCGGAAGGTCTAATGATAATCATTCCTGATTATCAGTCAATCGGTATAACGGAATCCCTTAGGTGGATCAGCTCTTTTTCTTCCCTCTTGTCTTTCTATTCTGCTCTTCTTTGGCGTCTTCGTCGCCGAACTGTTTGAGACCTTTTGCGAAATCGACCAGCTTCTTATCGACCAGAAAGTTAATGGTGTTTTCAGGATAGGTGCCGTCCTTCTTTTTTTCTCCGGCTTCGACTCCGGTTAGAATCTCAATCCCCTGATCTATGGTTTTAACCGAATAAATATGAAATTTTCCATCCTTAACGGATTGAACAACATCTTTTCGCAGCATCAGGTCCTTGACATTACTTTCCGGGATCATGACGCCCTGGGATCCGGTCAGACCCATATGACGGCAGCAATCATAGAATCCTTCAATTTTTTCGTTGACCCCGCCGATGGCCTGAACCTCTCCTTTCTGATTTACGGAACCGGTGACGGCAATGAATTGGCGGATCGGGGTTTCAGAAAGGCTTGAAAGCAATGCATAGAGTTCCGTGGAAGAAGCGCTGTCCCCATCCACACCGCTGTACGACTGTTCAAAAGCAATGCTGGCGCTCATGGTGAGCGGCTTTTCCTGCGCATATTTTTGCCTCAGAAAGCCGCCAAGAATTAAAACTCCTTTATTATGAGTGCTTCCGGAGAGATCCGCCTCTCTTTCAATGTTGATGACTCCGGTCCTTCCCATGGATGTTGATGCCGTGATGCGGGTTGGTTTTCCGAATGCTAGATCACCTAAAGAATAGACCGCCAATCCGTTCACCTGGCCGACGATCTCCCCGCTGACATCGATCATTAATGTCCCCCG
>JBFMEI010000162.1:0-5462 GCA_040753295.1 Thermodesulfobacteriota bacterium
ACGTCATGGCCATCAATGATTTTGAATCCAGAATCAGAGGTGGACACAGTTTTTTTCAAATACGGGTCAGCACGCGTCGGATTGAAGCCCCTCATCATGAATTGCATCTTCTGGTCGCCCTGGATGAGAAATCAATCAGGATTCATCAAAATCGACTCCATCCAAGAGGACGTGTTCTCATGGGACTGGAAGCCATGAAGGAGGATAAGGCCTTTATTCCAGTTTTATTCACAAAACTGGCGGAACAGGCCGGAGGCAAGATCATGGCCAATACCGTCGCCGCCGGGGCCTGCTTTTCCCTTATCGGAGCACCTTTTGATTTTATTGAGAATCTGCTTCGTGACCATTTCGACGTCAGAAATGAACGACTTTTTAAAGAAAACCTTGAGGCAGCCCGACTTGGATTTGATACGGTTCTCGGAAAGGAGTTTTCCTTCAAACTGAGTTGGCCAAAAAGTTATTCTCCGAAAGGGAAGCTCTTAGACGGAGCAAAAGGAATCGCACTCGGCGCACTTGCGGCCGACTGTCGGTTTGCTGCTTTCTATCCCATGAGTCCGGCAACCGGAATCATGGGAAACCTGGTCTCCATGGCGGATCCCTTTCCCGTGGTCGTCGAACAGTCTGAAGATGAGCTGAGTGCTATGAATATGATCATCGGTGCAAGTTTCGCAGGTGTTCGAGCCATGACCGCCACTTCCGGAGGCGGATTCTGCCTCATGACCGAGGGATTGGGGCTGGCGGCAATGACTGAAACCCCGGTTGTGGTTGTGGATGGGCAAAGACCCGGACCTTCCACCGGACTTCCAACCCGGACCGGTCAGGGGGATCTCATGTTCGTGCTTCATGCCTCACACGACGAGTTTCCCAGGTTCGTATTCGCCCCCTCTTCCCCGGATGAAGCGTATGATCTCACGGTTAAGGCTTTTGATCTGGCGGATAAATATCAGGTCCCGGCGATTCTTCTTGCAGATCAGTATCTTCTTGATTCCATTTTTACCCTGGAGGCGCCTTTATCGGGCCCCGGAAGAATTCAAAAATACACAATCGACGATCGTGATCTCATTGATCCTCTTTCATATCGAAGATTCCAGGTAACGGAAAGCGGGGTCTCTCCGAGGGCCGTTCCCTGCGCAGGAAAAGCATTGGTCATGATCAGCAGCGATGAGCATGATGAATATGGACATATCAGCGAGGAGATCGAGAACCGAACGGCACAGATGAATAAACGATTTATCAAATTGAAAAACATGTCCAAAGAGATCCGCCCGCCCTTTGCGTATCATCCCGGATCTGATCTTCTCCTGGTCTCCTGGGGCTCTTCGCGGGGAGCCGTTTCCGAAGCGATTGAAATACTCAGGAACCAGGGAATCGATGCCGGATATGTTCATTTCACGGAACTCTGGCCTTTTCCCAAAGATGCTGCCGCAGACCTCATCGGTCAGGCAAAACGCTTCTTCATGGTGGAACAGAATGTTACATCTCAACTGGGGAAGCTCATCCGGCAGGAGACCGGATTGATGCCGGCCGGCTTTATTTTAAAATACGATGGACGCCCCTTTTATCCGAGCGATATTCTTTCAACTCTTCACGAAAAATTGAGGTAATATCGATGCTGACTTCAAGTGATTTCGATGTCGATTATGAAACCCATTGGTGTCCGGGATGCGGTAACTTCGGCATCCTTGCCGCAATGAAGGACGCCCTTGCCGCCTTGAATATCAGACCTCATGAGATTTTGGTTATTTCAGGAATCGGCCAGGCCGCAAAAACACCCCATTTTATGAAGTGCAACTACTTCCATTCCCTCCATGGGAGAGCACTCCCTCTCGCCACAGGCGCCAAAGTGGCGAATCATGATCTTAAAATCATCGTGAATACCGGAGATGGAGATTGTTATGGAGAGGGAGGAAACCATTTCATGCATGCCATCCGCCGCAATCTTGATGTCACGGTCCTGGCCCATAACAACCGGGTCTACGGGCTCACCAAAGGTCAGGCATCCCCCACATCCGATATCGGAATGAAAACCAAGATGCAACCCCAGGGAGTTCTTTCAGATTCCTTTAACCCGATTTCCGTTGCACTGGCGCTGGGATGCGGATTTGTCGCCAGGGGCTTTTCCGGAGATGTTGCGCAGTTGAGCAGCCTGATTCAATCCGGGATCAGGCACAACGGGTTTGCCCTCATCGACATTCTCCAGCCCTGTGTTTCATTTAACCCGGTGAATACCTTTCAATGGTACAAGAAACGCATCAGGCCGATTCAGGAAGATCACGACGTTTCGGATTTGAACCGTGCGTTTGCACTTGCTCAGAAATGGGGAGATGAAATACCGGTGGGGATTTTCTACCGAAAAGAGACTCCAGCCTTCAGCCGGCGGATTTCCAAGCTTGCCGACCATAGGCCCCTGGTATCCCGGAGCTATGATCCCGAAAAAGTCTCGACGATTCTGAATTCATTTTAAACCGGAAACTCCGAACCGGCTTCCCCGGAACCAGCAAAGGGGGGGTGTTCAGAAATAACTCGAACCGTCCCAGCAGTGGGTGCATAATCGGGATTTGGAAAGCCCGATCGATTTCACCAGATCTTCAAGCTTCTGATATTTCAGACTTGTCAGTTTCAACTGCCTGCGGATGGCATCGGTCATGGCAAGGTTCTCTTCGGTTCCTGCTGTGGCATACCTGGAAAGGTTCAAGTCTCTTCCCCCTTCAAGATCATGGATTGTTTTTCTCCCGGCCAGATCCAGTGTCGATCTTGACGTGGAAAAATTCAGAAACTCGCAGGGGAAAATCAACGTCGGACACGCCGGCCTCATGTGAACTTCCTTTGCACCATATTCAAAAAGAACCTGGATATTATCCTTGAGCTGGGTTCCTCTTACGATTGAATCCTCGCAGAAGAGGATCCGCTTCCCTTCAATCAGCGTGCGGATGGGTATCAGTTTCATTTTCGCCACCAGATCCCGAACAGACTGATTCTGGGGCATAAAGCTTCTCGGCCATGTCGGAGTATATTTGACAAAAGGTCGAATATACGGGATGCGCCTCTGGTTGGCATATCCGACCGCATGACCGATTCCCGAGTCCGGAATCCCTGCAACGCAATCAATGTCTGTTTCATCGGATGTCGCAAGCGCCGAACCGCACCGGTTGCGGACCATTTCAACATTGATTCCTTCATATTCCGAAGCAGGATATCCATAATAGATCCAGAGGAAGGAGCAGACCTGCATTTTTTCTCCGGCAGGGATCACCTGTTCATACCCTTCAGGGGTAATCCGCACCGCCTCCCCGGGCCCCAGAAACCGGACAGCCTCATATCCCAGATTGGGAAAAGCACAAGTCTCTGAAGCCACGGCATAAGCGTCGCTTTTCTTTCCGATGACAAGGGGAGTTCTTCCGAGTTTGTCCCGGGCGGCATAAATCCCGTTTTCCGTCAGCAGGAGAAGAGAGCATGATCCCAAAATCTTTTCCTGGACATTCCGAATTCCATTTTCAAAACTCTCTTCTTCACCGATCAGCATGGAAACCAGCTCTGTGGGGTTGGTGTCGCCGCCTGCGGTTTCCGTAAAGTGCCGCCTCTTGGTATATGCGGCCTGAACCAGTGAATCCAGGTTGTTGATACGCCCCACGGTTACGATTCCAAAAGTCCCCAGGTTTGACCCAACGATCAGCGGCTGGGCATCCGTATCGCTGATGACGCCGATTCCTCTGGTTCCTCCGAACTTCGGAAGATCCGGCTCAAACTTGCTCCTGAAATAATTGTTTTCAATATTGTGGATGGATCGTTCAAGACCGTGGGAATTCCGAACGGCCATTCCACCAAGCCGGGTCCCCAGATGGGAGTGGTAATCGGTACCGTAGAAAAGATCGGCCACGCAATCGTTCCTTGACGCCACGCCGAACATGCCGCCCATATTCTATTCTCCTTGCAGATATGAAATGGATCAGATTAGAACCTGAATCTTGCACGATTGAGGTAAAAAATCGACCTCGATTTAACCTTATCCTTGATTTTAATCAATACTTAATTTAGGAACAGATTTTCAGTGAAACTTAACCCTTAAAGCGGTCTTCTCAACCCTATTGTATTGAAAGGAAATACCGTGCCGAAACGAAACGACATCAAAAAGATTTTAATTATCGGATCCGGCCCTATCGTCATCGGCCAGGCCTGCGAATTCGACTATTCAGGTACACAGGCCTGCAAAGCGCTCCGATCCCTAGGATATCAAATCGTTCTGGTCAATTCAAACCCGGCCACCATCATGACAGATCCGGGGATGGCCGATGCCACTTACATCGAACCCCTTAATGTGAAGGTGTTGAGTGAAATCATCGCCGCCGAACGTCCGGATGCCCTTCTTCCCAACCTGGGGGGGCAGTCCGGATTGAACCTTTCATCAGAGCTTCACCGCTCGGGAGTTTTGGAAAAATACGGTGTTCAGGTCATCGGTGTCAATGTGGATGCCATCGAACGGGGGGAAGACCGCCTCGCTTTCAAACAGACCATGGAGCGGCTTGGAATCGATATGCCGAAAAGCCGGATCGCTCACACCGTTGAGGATGCCGTCACGATTGCCGATTCCCTTGGATATCCTGTGGTCGTTCGGCCTGCATATACCATGGGAGGGACCGGAGGAGGCCTGGTTTACAATGTCGAAGAATTGAGAACCGTGGCAGCACGGGGGCTTGCTGCAAGCCTGGTCCATCAGATTCTGGTGGAAGAATCGGTTCTGGGATGGGAAGAACTGGAACTGGAGGTGGTTCGGGACGCAAAAAACCGGATGATCACGGTCTGTTTTATTGAAAATGTCGATGCCATGGGAATCCATACCGGAGACAGCTACTGCACCGCCCCAATGCTGACCATCGATCCGGAACTCCAACGACGACTTCAGAAATATTCCTACGATATCGTGGAAGCCATTGAGGTGATCGGAGGAACCAATATCCAGTTCGCCCATGATCCTAATACCGGTCGTGTGGTGGTGATTGAAATCAATCCCCGTACCTCGCGCTCTTCAGCCCTGGCTTCAAAAGCCACCGGATTCCCCATTGCCCGGGTTTCATCTCTTCTCGCAGGCGGACTCACCATGGATGAAATCCCTTACTGGCGGGAAGGAACCCTGGATAAATACACGCCATCAGGGGATTATGTGGTGGTCAAGTTTGCCCGATGGGGATTTGAAAAATTTCCTGGGGTCCAGGATGTCCTGGGGACTCAGATGAGAGCTGTCGGTGAAGTCATGAGTATCGGAAAAACCTATAAGGAGGCCCTTCAGAAATCAATCCGCAGTCTCGAGACAAACCGTTACGGCCTCGGATTTGCAAAAAGTTACAACACCATGTCTTTGGATGAACTCCTCAACGCTCTTTCCACCCCTTCTTCTGAGCGTCAGTTCCAGATGTATGAAGCCCTCCGGAAAGGGGCCTCAACCGAGACGCTCTACCGCATCACCT
>JBFMEI010000163.1:0-5434 GCA_040753295.1 Thermodesulfobacteriota bacterium
AATTTTGAAGAGCCGTTTCAAAAGATGGATGAACTATTATCAAGCCCGGAGAGCAAGTTCTATACCAGAGCACGTATTTTTAAATATTTTTTACGAGAGTCGTAATTACATGAAATCATGAAGATATTTCGACACGGCACCCGGATGGAACATGGCATGGAAAAAAATCGCAGAAATCTGTGAATATTTTTTCTCTTTTTGGTATGTAATTTAAGTGATATTATAACATAAACTTCACATCAGCCGGCACGACTCACCTTTAAAAGAATGTCTTTGAATTTACGCCACAGGCGACTTGGAATTTTCCGGCGGACGCAAATTAAGTTCATCGATTTTGTAAAGCAGTGTCTTGTAACTGATTTTCAGGATTTTCGAAGCATTCCAGCGATTCCACCCGGTCTTGTCCAAAATTGTGGAAATGACCTCTTTTTCCACCCGGTCCAGAGCTTTTTTTCTAATTTTTTTCAAAGAAATGGAAGAGCCGTTCCCATTTCCACCTTCTTCGGACTTGATCAGGTCCTGGGCAATGGATGAGGCGGAAGTCGAAATGTCGATGGAGGTCGATCTGCCCGATGAGGCCTGAAGCTGATCCAGAATTTCATCAGAGTTCCGAAGGACAATCATCCGCTTCAGAACATTCTGAAGCTCCCGGACATTCCCCGGCCATGGGTAGCTGCAGATGCGTTTCATCTGGCCCGGTGTGATCATGAAATGGTTTCCCAGACGAGCCGCATAGTTGCTCACATAATAATCGACCAGCGGAGCGATATCCTCGGGCCGCTCCCGGAGCGGCGGAATATAAATCCGAATGACATTCAGGCGGTAATACAGATCCTCCCTGAAGCTTTTGTCTTTGATGGATTGTTCGAGGTCCTGATTGGTCGCCGCTATGAACCAGGTATCGGTTTTAAATTCCTTTTCAGATCCCAGAGGGGAAAACTCACCGCTTTGAAGCACATGCAGGAGTTTTGCCTGAAGCGACAGCGACATATCTCCGATCTCATCGAGCATCAGCACTCCGCCGTTGGCAAGTTCGATGCGTCCCCGCTTTTTCTGATCAGCTCCTGTGAACGCACCCCGCTCATACCCGAAAAGTTCGCTCTCCAGAAGCGTTTCAGGAAGCGCCGCACAGTTGATCTTGACAAAAGCCTTCCCGTTTCTGTTGGATCTCAGGTAAAGGGTCCGCGCGACCAGCTCTTTCCCGACCCCGCTCTCTCCGGAAATCACCGTATTGAGATCCGTCTTGGCCACATGTTCAATCAGGTCCCGGATCCGCTGCATCTCTGCGCTGGCGCCGATAAGCGATGTCATCATTTCCTGCTCCTTTTCAAAAAGAATCCGGATCGCTCAACGATTCATTTCAGCGATCCGGAAATCCTAATGGATGGTAACCTCTGAAGGATAAGCGCTTTCCATCCTTCTTTGAGCAATCAACTGGTCGATGATTTTTTCCATCTCGATCATGTTCACCGGCTTTTCCATTACAATGTCGGCATTCGACTCCTCTGCAAGGGATGCAGCCTCTCTTCCGGCGCCGGTGACAGCCACAACCGGTATGGCCGGATATTTTCGCTTGGCAATGGCGATGATGCCGACTCCGCTGATGTTGGGCATGACCACGTCCGTGAGGATCAGATCTACCTTTCCTTCCATCTCCTCAAGACGTTTCAATCCCTCAAGTCCGTCGTCCGCGGTGACGACCTCATACTCTTTGAAGGTGAAAAACTGGTCGAACACATCGATGGTCAAAATATCGTCATCAATGATCAGAATACGTTTTTTCAAATCCATGAGTCACCCGCTATCGGTTAAGAGGTTTTGCCTCCCCTCCTGTGTAAAAAAGTAAATAGGGTTGTAACCTAAATTACCCAAAAGACAAGATGGAATGAATATCGATCAAATGATGAGGAAAAATCCATATCTCAAATCATCCTTGTCTGATAGTTATGGCATGATTTTTGTCGCAGATAGTGATGAACGGAACTAATTTTCTCATTTTTATTAAATCTGATGCCACATCGATATGAAAATAATTACCACCATGTCTCTCTTCTCCCGGATCATCAAGTGGTAAAATGTGAAATAAATTTCACACAAATTATGAAAATTAGTTCCCAAATCATATGTCATTCATTTCATAGTTTAAGTGAAATTCAATTCCTATAAATCCGCCGGCTCCTTTTCCTTATCGATATATTTCAGATAATTATCGAATATATTCAATTTGTTATAAATTTGATGGGTTTTAAAATCCGGCGGCCGGATGGTTATGGCATATATCTTGCTGATAGTCCCGGAAGTGCATTTAAGCGTTTTCGACAGGATTAATTGGATTTAGATCCGAAAATAGAATCAAAATGACGGAAAACAGGCAAACCAAATCCAAGTCGCTTGTCATCCTGGAAAAAAACCAGTCGGGCCGGGATTATCTTCGACTTCTTCTGTCAAAATGGGGGTATACCCCGTTTTGCTTTGACCGGGAGACGACCTGCCTGGACAACCTCCTGGCCCTGAATGCGGACCTTGTCATCCTGGGAGAGCTTCCGGCGGAACGCCTGTTTCGCATGCTTCATGCCGTCCGGATGATCGACCCTCAAATGCCCATCCTCATTTCGCAGAAAGAATCCTTTTCCGAAGATCTGATTTCAGCAAACGGTTTTGCCGGGGTCCGTGTCATGACAATACTGTCGCCCCTGGATTCGGTTTATGAGGCCCTTGAAAAGCTGATCGCATCCAGATCTCAAAACGGATCGAAAATCCATTTTCCCCAGATCGTCGGGAATGCGTCCCGGATGCTGGCGGTAAAAAAGATGATTCTCAACCTGAGCCGGTCCGGCGATGCCGTCCTGGTGAGCGGCGATGCCGGAACCGGAAAAGAGCTGGCTGCCCGGGCCATCCATTTCCGCTCGCCGCGCGCGGAAAAGCCTTTCATCAAGATCGACTGCTCCCTGATCTCCGAAGATTTCACAACCGCCAGGATCCGCAACTCCGGCGGAAACGGCGACAGGCCCGAAACCGGACTCGATCTCATCGGAAAAGCCCATACCGGTACCCTGTTTATCAAGGAGATCGGGCTGACTCCTCACTCCCTTCAGAGCGAACTTCTTCTCATTGTCGAAGAAGGCGCGATCTCAAACGCCTCTGCCCGGGCTAGAAAAAATGTGGATATCCGGATCATCGCCTCCACAACCACGGATTTAAACCTTCTGGCAGAGACGGGCCGGTTCCGAAAAGATCTCCTCTACCGGCTCAATGTATTCACCCTGGAGCTTCCCATGCTTTCCAGGCGGAAGGAGGATATTCCTCTCCTCATGGACTATTTTGCCGACCGATACAGCATGGAGAGCGGGGCAGGGCATCTGGAGATTCCGGCGGAAGGGAAAATCCGGTTTCAAAATTACATGTGGCCGGGAAACGTCTCTGAACTGGAAGCCCGGATCAAAGCCATACTCCAGGAAGAGCGCCAGGAATGGGGGATTGATGGCGCTTACTCTAAAAGCGCAACCACAAGCCTGAAGGCTTTAAGATCCGCTGAGGGAAACATCGAAGCGTTTGCCGATTTCACTCAGATCAAACGCCATGTTTCGGATCTGAACAATCTCTCCCTAAAAGATATCTGCCAGGAATTCGTCATGCAGGTGGAGAAAAAATTTATGGAAATCGTACTGGAGCACAGCAGTTGGAACCGGAAAAAAGCCGCCGAACTGCTCGATATCAGCTACAAGTCGCTGTTAAACAAGATGAAGGCGTATGGGATTTGAAGAAGCTGGAAGGGCGGGAGGCTGGGAAGCTGGAAGGCTGGAAGGTTAGAAGGCTGGAAGGCTGGAAGAAGTTCAAAGTTCAAAATGAAAAGTTCAAAGTTGAGGAAGAAGAACCTTTTAAAATGTCATCCCGGACTTGATCCGGGATCCAGAAATAAAGAAAGTTCAAAATGAAAAGTTCAAAGTTAAGAAAAGCCAGAAGGCTGGAAAGCCTGAAGGCCAGGAGGTTTTCCGGCTTGCTAACTTGCCAGCTTGCTAGCCTTCAAGCCCCAATAACTAACAACTAACAACTAACACGAACAACTAATATGGAACTGCAAAATCAAAATCAAACGAAACTGAGTCCGGAATATGTGATCAACCTCCTGATTCGAAGAGAGTGGTTGATCATCATTCCGTTCTTCCTGGCAATCGTCGCCGGAATCATCCTTGCGGTCAAACTCCCGCGGGTTTATCGCGCCAGCACCCTGATTCTTGTGGAACCCCAGCGGGTCCCGAGCAACTATGTCCAGACCGTCATTCCGGTAGGCATCGAATCGCGCATCAGCACCATTTCCCAGCAGATCCTGAGCCGGACCAATCTCGAAAAAGTCATCGAACAGTTTAAGCTCTATGCGTCACCGGGCGACGAGAAGATCTTCATGGAGGATAAGGTGGCGGACATGAGAAAGCGGATCGAAGTCAACGTCACCCGGAAACAGCAGAAAGACGCCGAAGCTTTTGAGATCGCCTTCAAAGGGGAGAAACCCGAACAGGTCATGCAGGTGGCAAACGCTCTGGCCTCCTTTTTTATAGACGAAAACCTCAAAGCCCGTGAAGCCAGCGCAATGGGAACCAGCTCCTTTCTCGAAGACGAGCTCAATTCCATGCGCGCCCGACTCCAGGAGCTTGAAACCGCTCTCAAAGACTACCGCCAGAAGCATCTCGGCGCTCTTCCCGAACAGCTTGAAACCAATTTAAGGGTCCTCGACCGGCTTCAGGTGGCCCTCGGCGAAAAGCAGAAAAGTTTAAGGGACGCCAAAGACCGGTTCGCTCTCATCGAAAAACAGATTTCTGAAATGCAGTCCATGATCCGGGAGTCATCCGGTAAAGATGCCGCCCCGCTGGCCATCATCCCGGAACTCCCTGAAACCAAAAAATTGTGGGCCATGAAGAACGAGCTGGAAGCACTCAAGGCCAAATATACGCCTCAGCATCCGGATGTGCTTCGCCAGGAGAAAAAGATCGCCGCTCTTGAAAAGGAGATCGAAGAAAAGCAGAAAAAGATGGCTGAAGAAACCTCAGCTTCCTCTTCGATTAAAACAACCGATCCCGGGAAGCAGTCGGTCAGCCTCAAGAATCTCTATCAGTCCCAGTTTGTCCAGTATCATGAAGTCAAAAAGGATATTGCAGATCTGGAAATCGATGTTGCCCGGATCAACAATGAGATCCGGATTTATGAAAACCGGGTGGAGGAGACGCCCAAGCGGGAGCAGGAACTGCTTACCCTCAAACGCGATTATGAAAATATCAACTCCACCTACAATTCCCTTCTTCAGCGAAAACTTGAAGCGGAAATCGCCGTCAACATGGAAAAGAAGCAGAAAGGAGAGCAGTTTCGAATCCTGGATGCCGCCAAATATCCTGAAAAACCGATATGGCCGAACATGAACTATCTTTTTATGATGACCCTT
>JBFMEI010000164.1:0-5424 GCA_040753295.1 Thermodesulfobacteriota bacterium
GTCGGCTGGCCAGAATCCAATTTTGATAAAGGTTCATCTAACGCCTCCGGTTTATAAAAAATCATTCTCCTTCATAAGAGATGGAATTGAAATCAGAAATAGATTAATTGAACCTTCAAGCCCCTGTCAAGGCTTTGATATCCAAGATGAAATTATTTCATACCTTCTTTGGATACAATTCTAATCCGAATCCGGATCATTCCCTGGTTTTTCGGCATCCGGTCCTGAAGTGGGTTGTCGATTATCCCCAGATCTTTCAGACTTTGATAAAACAACTCCAGATTTTTTTCAGGTAGTTCGGCCAAAAGAGTCAAGAGCTCTTCTCCGGAGTTGCCGGTGAATTCAGACAGAATTCCCCCCTCCAGGAATTGAATCCGCCGAAGAAGTTCAAGCCTGATATCCGGATCAGACAAGGAATCAGTACTGATATCATCTTTTTCCACAGAACCGGCCCGTTTGTTGAGGGTTTCAGCAGGAGCTTTCATCTTCCGAGCGCTGTTTCCGGTGTCCTGTTTCAGCTCATAAATCGTCACGGGTTTTGAACCTGATCCTGTTTCATGTTCCGGACCCGACGGCGCCGCCGATACGACCGGCTTTCTCTGTCTCCGAAAAAGAATCAGCGTCAATTCAAGAGGTTCTTCTTCCGTCACAGCGGATACTGTATCTTCTTTTAAGGTCTGGATCGGAGACGGGACCGCTCTTTTTTGGATTGCAGGTGGGATCGCCTGAGGCTTGATTTCTTCTCCTAATCGATTATCAACAGGGGCTGAAACTCGTTTTGGCCGTTCATCTTTCTGAATAGTTACAAGAAGCAAAATTAAAATACCTGCAACCGAGGCCGCAGCGATCCTGGAAAGCGTATTGATTCTGACCGGAATGGAAAAGACTTCAGCGATTCTGCTGATGAGCGGACGGGAACGGATCCGGGTGTTGATCTGATTTAAAAAGTCAGCGGGCGGTTCAACCAAAGGAAGCGATCTGACCATCTTCCGGACTTCCTTCAATGATTCAAATTCTTTCCTGCAATCCCTGCACAGGTGGAGATGGCTTTCAATAAAACCGATCTTTTCTGAATCGAGAACTCCATCCAGATATGCGCTCAGATCTTCTCTGATGTCATTGCAAGTGGTCATTAAAGATATTCCTTGAGAATATGCTTCAGGGATTCTCTTCCCCGGGCGAGTCTTGATTTAACGGTTCCGATATTCGTTCCGGTTACCCCGGCAATCTCGTCATAACTCATCCCTTCAATATCTCTTAATACCACCGTTGTTTTTTGATCCGGGGGGAGTGCGGCAATCGCCTTTTCAATCAGGATCTCCTTTTCTTTTTCCACCAGCCGGCTTAACGGTAAAGGGTTCGGATCCGCAATTTCGCTCATCGTATCCGGAAGTTTTGAATCCGGTGTTTCGCGGAAACGGATCAATCTTTTTTCCTGGCGGTATGATTTTGAATTCAGCCGGTTTTTGCAGGTGTTGACCGCAATCCGGCAAAGCCATGTTGAAAACGCGGCTTCGAATCTGAATTGATGGATCGAGCGAAAGGCTCTGATGAATGTTTCCTGGGCAATATCGTTCGCTTCGCTGAAATCTCCTAAAAACCGATAACAGATATTGAATATTCTTCTTTTATGGATATGAACCAGTCGCTCAAAAGAAGACTGATTCCCTTGCTGAAAGGATTTAACCAGGGCCTTATCCGGATCGGCAGCATGATTGGATTGTATGACCGGTTCATCCATTTCTATCAGACAGAAAATCCAAAAAAATGTTCCGCCCTGTCACCGGAGAAATATCGGCGCCTATTGATTATGAAGCTCTTTTTGTTCGAGTATGAACGAAATCTCCGAGGGTTCTATCCGGACAATGTCGATTCGTCGATATGGAAGTGAGATATGATCCCTGTTGATTCGATAGGTTTTCCGGTTCACGGTAGCCCGGGACAGATCCAGTTTGATATCGAAATCCCTTGGGCTCAACGTACTGGCGTCCTTCCTCAATCCCCGGACAATCAACTTGACGGTCGGCTTTGAGGGTTCGACGATTTTCATATAGGAAGGAAGGTTCGTAACTTCTACCGGGACCTGGAGGGCGACCTCAAAATCCTGCTGACCGGCAAACATCAGCCATATGATCATGACAAGCCCTAAGGTGCCGAGTTTCAGACGCCACCGGTCTTTGATAAAAAATTTGATCTTCTCAATCCATGTGGCTTCCGATGGTTTAGGAAGGGTGACCGCATCCATGAGAAATTTGAGAAGCTCAACCCGATCCGTTATGGGAATGAGTTCTCCTCTTTTTGCCAAGGAAATCTCCCCCCGTTCTTCGGACACAACAATGACCCAGGCATCACACCTCTCAGAAAGTCCCAATGCAGCCCGGTGCCGGGTTCCATACCGATGGGGAAGATCCTCTGCAGTAGTGAGGGGAAGATAACACGCCCCCATTGAAATTTTCTGGGAGCGGATCAGGACGGCGCCGTCATGCAGCGGTGATTCCTTCTGGAAAATACTGATCAGCAGCTCCGGGCCCGGATCTCCCAGGACCTGCACCCCGCCCATAACATGCTCTTCGACCCGGTCTTTCCGTTCGATGACAATAAGAGCGCCGATCTTACGCTTTGCCAGAACAAAACAGGCATCCGTTAATATGGCCGTCCATTTTCGTGCTTCTGTTGCTTCATGGACTCCGAACCGTTTGATCGGATTCATCCGTTCAAGGACCTGTCTGATCTCGGGCTGGAAAAGGATAACGAGAAGGATGATCAAAACCTGCCAGAAAATTTGGAACATCCATGTGGTCAGGAATAATCCCCAGGACTGGGCAATTGAAAAAATAAGCCCCAATGCCATCAACCCCACCAGGGCTTTCAGGGCTTTCGTTCCCTGAAACCATAAGTAGAGGTGAAAGGCGATGAGGGTCAGAAAAAGGATGTCGAGGATGTCTTGAATTCTGATATTTTTAATTAATTCGATAAGTTGCATTAGATTAATCCGAAGAGATCTTCTCTTTTCTCTCTACATGTAATATCCTGTATCCAAAATGATTTGTTTAACCTAAATTGAGCGTTTTAAATAATGACAAAAGAATTTACTAAAAACAACTATAAACAGAGAGTGCACTGATCGACTTGTCGATTTCCGGTTGACACACAGCAGCGTCACCGTTACATTTTACACGATAGGCACTGAAGAATCTTCGATTGCTTCAACAGGATCAGAGAAACTTTTGTTGATACTCGCATCAGCCATAAGGGAGGCCGACCATGCAAGGGTTAACCATTTGGAAGGAAAATGAGATTCAACGTCTTCGAAAAGAGCTCGATATCATGTTTCGAAGGCGGTGCAGAGATATCGGGCTCTTATTGCCGGCAGAAGAGCCTGAATTTTCCATGGAGCTTTCCGAAACCGAAGAAGCGCTGATTTTAACCGCCTCATTGGGTGGAATCAACCCGGAAGATATCACCATCTCTGCAACCGAAAACAGCATCAACATCAGTGCAGAAAGCCGGACAAATAGCGTCACTGAGAATGAACATTTTCGAAAGGTCGAGAAATCGAGCCGATCCTTCAGCCGCAGGATTCCCCTGCCATGCCGTGTCAAACTGGATGAGATCAAGGCTTCTGTTGAAGAGAACGGATTGCGGATCATCATGCCCAAATGCGATACTTCACGGGAGCGGTTTATCAGACCTGAAATCAAATAAATTGAATAACCCCATTTGAATCAGCGATACAGTTGAAATCGACTTACCAGCCGGAGGTATTCATGACCGAACAGAGATCCCAGAGAATCGTTCCTATTGAAAAATTGAGATGGCATCTCGATCCTGCCACCCTTCCGTTTGAAACCACAGGAGAACTTAATCCCCTCAAAGAAATCGTCGGCCAGGACCGCGGAGTTCAGGCATTTCATTTCGGAATCCGGATGAAAAAGCCCGGATATAACATTTTTGTGACCGGGCAGCCCGGCTCAGGAAGAAAGGCAACCGTAAAGCAACTCCTTGAAGAACTCGCCGATGCGGGCCCTCCCCCGGATGACTTGTGCTATGTGAACAATTTTCAAAGCCCGGAATCGCCGATCCTTATCCGGCTGCCGGCCGGACAGGGAACGCTTCTCAAGCAGGAAGTCAAAGAGTATGTGAGCGTCCTGCGCAAGGAAATACCCAACATTTTTACGAGCGATGAATATGTGAATGCAAAGAAGGAGATTCTTGAAGCTTCAGAGAAGAAAGCAAAAGGATTTTTTAAAAATTTAGATCAAAAGGTGAAAGAAGAAGGGTTCGCGCTGGTCGATATTCAGGTCGGCCAGGGGAAGCGGCCTGAGTTGATGCCTCTGGTGGACGGACAGCCGGTCCATATCGATCAACTTGAAGACATGACTGAAAAAGGAAGATTCCCCAAGGAGGAATACCACCAGCTCCGGAAACGCTATGAAAACCTCAAAGAGCAGATTGATCGTATTTTCCAGGATCTCAGAGAGCTTCAAAAAGAAGTTCAGTCCAATATGGAAAGGATGGATCGCGCTGCATTTATTAAAGCCGCTTCCGGTCCGGGTGAATCCATCGCCGAAAAATATAAAAACCCGAAGGTAAACGCCTATTTCAAGTCCATGCTCCAGGATATGGCCGACAATTTAAGCATCTTTCAGCCCCAGGCGCAGCCCCAGATGCCGGGTCTTTTTCCGTTTATGCCTGAAGCGGATTCATTTCAAACCTATTCGATCAACCTTTTAGTAGACAACAGTCTTCGAAAAAGGCCTCCGGTCATTGTCGAAGAATATCCGACCTTCAAAAATATTTTCGGCAATATCGACCGCATCGTCGACCGCAGCGGCATCTGGCGAACTGACTTTTCAAAAATCAAAGCAGGATCTTTATTGCACGCCAACGGAGGATATCTGGTTTTCTATCTTCATGATGCCATGGTTGAGCCTGGAGTATGGCAAGGGTTGAAAAGAGCGCTGAAAAGCAAAAAACTGGAATTCCAGAGCTTTGACCCCTTTAACTTTTTTTCATCCAGCGGCATGAAACCCGAACCGATTGAGCTTGATGTCAAGGTGGTCATCATGACCGACTCCTATCTGTTCCATCTTCTGCAGTATTACGATGAAGATGTGAAAAAAATTTTTAAAGTCAGAGCGGATTTTAATACATCCATGGATAAGACCGATCAGAATATCGTCAGGCTCTGCGAATTCATCAAAACCACAACGGATGAGGAACATTGCCGCCCCTTTGACCGCACAGCCGCGGCAGCGCTGATAGAAGAAGCGGTTCGGATGACCGGAAGGCAGGAGAAAATTTCAAGTCTTTTCCCGGCCATTAAGGATCTGATTCTTGATGCCGATCACTGGGCAGGAACTGAAAACCGGAACCTGGTTGAAGAAAAGGATGTCGATAAAGCCGTTGCTTCAAAAATCTTTC
>JBFMEI010000165.1:0-5361 GCA_040753295.1 Thermodesulfobacteriota bacterium
GGCGTTCATGACGCATGTTTATATGTTCGTCGGAATGCCGGTCTTTGCTCTCGACTATTCCATTCTTCCCATCGCTGCTGCGGTAGTGGGAGGCCCCGGAACATTGGCCGGAGCGGTTCTGGGCGCCTGCATCCTGGTTCCGCTATCGGAATTTTTACGAGGAATCGGAGGATTGCGGATTGTCTTGTATGGGCTTTTTCTCGTGATTTTTATTGTCGCAATCCCCGAGGGGATCTTCCACTATATTCAGAGAAAGTATCACCAGTTTGACCGATGGGTGGGGGTCGAATAATGGACTCGACTTCCCTCCTTCTTGTCAATTCCCTTTCAAAAAATTTCGGAGGGGTGCAGGCCATCAATAATTTGAGTTTTGAACTCAGGAAAGGGGAGCTTCTCGGTCTGATCGGCCCGAACGGTTCGGGGAAGACCACTGCCGTCAATCTGATCACCGGATTCGTTAAGCCCAGTGAAGGTGAGATCATTTACCAGGGGAAAAATATCACCGGCATGTCTCCCCATCTGGTGGTAAGATTGGGAATTGCCAGGACCTTCCAGATGGTCAAACCTTTTTATCAGCTTCCTGCGTTTAAAAATATGATTATTCCCCTCTATTCGCCCAGGGTAAAAAAGATGAAGGGGGGAAAATACGGAGATCGAAATGCGATCGCCCTGGATCTATTAGAAGAAGTCGGTTTCGAGCGGGACTCCATGGTGGCTTATAAGAGCGCCGGTGCGCTTCCCCAGGGGTATCTCAAACGGCTGGAACTCGCCAAATCGATTGCCTTGAATCCCGACCTCATGATTCTGGATGAACTCTTTTCAGGACTAAGCCTGGCAGAGGTGGCCGGAATTGTTCCCATCATCGAAAAGCTGCGGATGCAGGGAAAAACCATTATCATGATCGAACACCGGCTTAAAGAGCTCTTCCGGATCGCTGATCGCATTATGGTTTTAAACTATGGACATAAGATTGCGGAAGGCACCGCCGGAGAGGTGATGGAAACCCCGGAAGTCAAAAAAGCCTATTTGGGAACGGAATAACCGTATGCTCCTGCAGGTTAAAAATCTCATGGTCTTTTTTGAAAATGCATTGGCCATCAATGACCTGACCATGGATGTGGCAAAAGGAGAACTGGTGGGAGTCATCGGCTCAAACAGCGCCGGAAAAACCACTTTGATGAACGCTCTTTCCGGGTTGATCATTCATATGCGGATCAAAGAACAGCGAAGAGGAGGAGAGCGGATCACGGTTTATGGGAAAATCATCTATGACGGGGAAGATATTACTGAAATCAAGCCGAGCGAACGGGTAAAAAAAGGGATTGTTTTATCCCGGGAGCGGCATCCGGTCTTTCCGGAGAGTTCGGTTCTCGAAAATCTCAAAATTGCCGGATATCTCAGAAACCGGTCTGAGGTATCCCGGGGGATTGAACAGGCTTTTGCACTCTTTCCGGCGTTGTTCAATCTGAAAAATCGAAAAGCAGGATTTTTAAGCGGTGGTGAGCAGCAGATGCTGGCAATCGGAATGGCGCTGGTGGTCGGCCCGGAGCTTCTTCTGCTGGACGAACCTCTTCTGGGGTTAAGCCCGTTGATGCAGAAGACCCTGATGGAGGCCGTTATCCGGTTGAAAAGCGATATCGGGATAACGGTGTTGCTCAGCGAGCAGTTTGCCCGCCCGGTCCTTCCGGTCATTGATCGGGGGTATGTGGTGGAAAACGGGATGCTGGCCATGGTTGGAACCGGGAAGGAACTTATGGAAAATCCTGAAGTCAAATCCGCCTATTTCGGTGTTTAGAGGGAATTCATGATCGACGTTGACTCCGAATCCATCTATTCGGTTTTTGATAAAATGGCAGAATTACATCCCGATAAGACCGGAGTCATCTATCTGGGGACGAAATATTCATACCGGATGATCAAAACCCTTGCCGAACGGTTTGCCTCAGGCCTGCTCGATAGGGGGATCGGTTCAGGCCGGAAAGTGATTCTCTACATCCCCAACAGCATTCAATGGGTCATTTCATGGCTGGGCATTCAGAGAATCGGAGCCATCCCTGTTCCGATAACACCGATCTATACACCCCATGATTTAAGCTACGTTGCATCCGACAGCGGAGCCGATGCCATTGTCTGCTCGGATACCAACTTCGGGTATGTTTCCCGGGTGATCTCAGAGACCCGGATCCGGTTGGTCGTCACATCAAATATGGCGGATCTCCTTCCTTTCTGGAAACGATTTTTCGGATACCTTTATGATGTGGTCCCCAGGGGTAAAATCAGCCGGGGAAAGGACAGTTGCCCGATACGGAATCTGATTTCGATCCGCACCCGGATCTCAGACCAATTGCCGAAAACGGTTTCCGGAGGAAATAATACTGCTGAAATTTTGTATACCGGCGGGACGACGAAATTTCCCAAAGGAGTCCCCATCTCCCATGCCCTTTTTCTGACCTCATCTCATGAACA
Source organism: Thermodesulfobacteriota bacterium (assembly GCA_040753295.1). Lineage (GTDB taxonomy): Bacteria > Desulfobacterota > Desulfobacteria > Desulfobacterales > UBA2156 > RBG-13-49-15. The sequence continues at coordinate 2,467 of JBFMEI010000165.1, forward strand.
GATTCATATGAGCGACTCCCTCTTTCCTCCGGAAGAGAACGTCGTGATGGGGAATGCCCCGCTCTTTCATATTCTGGGACAGACATGCAGCCTGGCCGCCCTTTTGGCCGGCGGATCACTGATCATTCAACCCCGGGTGAATCTGGATGCCGCGTTCGATTCGATCCAGCGGTTTAAAGCCAGGACCATGATCGGTGTTCCCATGCTTTATCGTATGATTCTGGAGCACCCGAGAATCGACCAGTATGACCTGAGTTCCATCGATTACTATTTCAGCGGGGGGGATATGCTTCCCCTGGAAATCGGAAAGCGCTGGATGGAAAAATTCAATCGGGAAATCCGTCAGGGATATGGAGCGACCGAAACCTGCGGCGGCGTGGCCATGTGCCCGACAAACCGGAAAAATCCGGCCAAAAGCGTCGGGCAGGTGGTTCCAAGTAAAACCGTACGCATCGTGGATCCATCGACCCTCAATCCTGTCGCTCCCGGAGAATCCGGAGAACTCCTCGTTTCTTCAAAATATATGGTCAAGGCATATTTAAACAAACCTCAGGAAACCGCGGAATCGTTTATTGAACTGGGGGGACAAGTCTGGTATCGAACCGCCGATATCATGTCCATGGATGAGAACGGATATCTTTTCTTTGTGGATCGGACGGTAGACACCATCAAGCATAAAGGATATCGGGTTTCGGCATCGGAAATCGAAACGGTGCTTCAGGAACATCCGGCGGTTGTCGCATCGTGTGTGGTCGGAATTCCGGATGAAGCTGTGGGGGAGAGAATAAAAGCCTATGTCGTTCTGAAGGAAGATGTCAAGGGAATTACCGGATATGATCTGATCAAATGGTGCCGGAAAAGCCTGGTTTCATATAAAGTCCCTCACTATATCGAATTCAGAGACATGCTCCCCAAGTCGAAAGTCGGGAAATTGTTAAGAAGAGAAATCCGGAGTGAAGAGAAGAGAAGGAGTGCCATCTGATGAATTTCGATCTGACAAAGGAACAGAAGGATATTCAAAAAGCCGCACGCGCATTTGCCGTCAAGGAATTTACCGATAAGGCGTTGGAGTTCGATCGTGAGGAACGGTTTGACCTTTCCATCTTGAAAAAAGCCTGCGATCTGGGATTCGTGGGTGTCTTTATCGATGAAAAATACGGAGGGGCGGGCTATGGATTTTTAGAACATTGTCTGATTGCCGAAGAGTTCTGGGCGGTCGATCCCGGGATCGGTGCTGCGATCTTGTCTGCCTCCTTCGGTTCTGAACTTCTGATTTTATCCGGCTCGGAAGAACAGAAACGCCTTGTGCTGCCGCAGATTGTTACCGGTGAAGCCATCGTCGGGACCGCCATCACCGAACCGGATGCCGGAAGCGATGTCACCGCTGCGACCACCGCTGCTGTTGAAGATGGAGAAGAATGGGTCATCAACGGCTCAAAGATGTTTATTACAAATGGAACCCTTGCCAAATATCTTCTTTGTTTCTGTCTGACGGATCCGGAAAATCCGTCCCGTCACGGACGCCACAGCTTCTTCCTGGTTCCATCCGATACGGCCGGTTTTAAAGCCACCAAACTCCATGGAAAACTGGGGATCCGGGCATCCGACACTGCCGAGATTTCTCTGAAGGATGTCCGGATCCCAAAGGGAAATCTTGTTGGGAAAAGAGGGGAGGGGTTCTATGAATTGATGGCCTTTTTTAATAGGACCCGCCTTCACATCTGCGCCCAGGCGGTCGGACTTGCCCGGGCAGCCCTGGAGGAATCGATCCGGCATGTCAAAGGCCGCCGTCAGTTCAATCAGCCGTTGGCTTCATTTCAGGCTATCCAATTCAAGATTTCAGAAATGGCCACATGGATCCGAGCCGCCCGGAACATGTATTATGAAGCGGCCTGGAGAGCCGACCAGGGAAAACCTGATCACGCTCTGGTGGCCATGGCGAAATGGTTCAGCGCGCGGATCGCTGTCCGCTGTGCCGATGAAGCCCTTCAGATGCACGGTGGATATGGATATATCGACGAATATAAAGTCCAGCGTCTCTACCGGGATGCAAAAATCCTTGAAATTTATGAAGGAACCAAGGAAATGGAGAAGGTCATTATCGCGAAATCCATTCTCGGATAAATCCTAAAACGGCCAGAAGCTGTTGTCATTCCAGATCGCTTCGGTCAGTTCCCGGTCAATTTTCGACAACATTTCCAGATGCTTGGATTCCCACTCGGCGAGCCACCGGTACATGGCTTTTTCCTGGCGATCTTTTGCATTTTTTCCCCTTTGGGTATAAAGCCGAATCGCACGTTCCTCCATGGACATGGCCGCAGAGACCGCGGCAGCTTCAAAAGAAGCCGCATTGATTTTCCTGATAATCTCTCCGGTAAAAACCAGAGATGCTATCCGATCCTCAGATCTTCCCCTTGAGCATGTCGGTTTAAACGTTTTATTTTGAGTATACTGCTTGAATTGATCCGACAGGAGTAATATGTGCTGATCTTCTTCATCAGCCATGAACTTGAAAAATTCCCGCGTTGATCTGTTTTTTGCCTCTTGTGCCACTTTCCGGTAGAATTCCTTTCCCCGTTTTTCCAGCAAAATGGCGTTCTTCAGTATTTTTAATGCAATGGGTTCCTTCATAAAAACCTCCATGAATCGGACAGTAATTTTCGTCACAGGTCTATGCGATCATATTAATCACGTCCGGTTAAGGGCGCAATCTTAATTTTTCCTAAATTGAGCGATTTTAAACTTGAGTCCAACTGACCATATCGCAAAGGCATATTGACACCGGATATTGAAAAGCATATATGACCTGAATCTTTCATCTGCTGCGTTATTAAGGGTTTGCAACAGGATAGACTATGGCTGGACCGTTAAATGCCTTGCAACTGAAAACCGCAA
>JBFMEI010000166.1:0-5303 GCA_040753295.1 Thermodesulfobacteriota bacterium
TTTTCGACAATGGAACTCACACGCCATCGTTTCGTTCTACTGAGAGGACGAGACTCTGTAATCATGACCTTATCCCCTACCCGGCATTCATCCGACTCGTCATGGGCCGAAAATTTCGCACGACGCCTGATATATTTCATATAGAAGGGATGCTTGATCAACCGTTCCACCAGTACAACGACTGTTTTGTCCATTTTGTCGCTGACAACCGTTCCAGTGAGCTGTCGTTTCATTCCACGTTTTTTCATAACGGCAACCGTCTTGCTATTCCTCTTGTTTGGATTATCGGGTTTCCCGGATTATGGTTTGAATCCTGGCAACATCCCGCCTGGTTTGTTTGAGCCTCTGCGGATTTTCAAGCTGACCGATTTCATGCTGAAATGTCAGATTAAACAAGGATTCCTGAAGCTCCTGAAGCTTGCGTTCCTTTTCTTCCCGGCTCAACTCCCGAATTTCGCTTGCTTTCATCGATTTTCCGCCCTTTCGACGAATTTTGTTTTAACCGGCAGCTTATGGGCAGCCAGACGGAATGCCTCTTTCGCCACATCCCGCGTTACCCCTTCAATTTCGTAAAGAATCCGCCCCGGACGAATAACCGCCTCCCATCCTTCCGGAGGCCCTTTCCCTTTTCCCATTCTGACTTCAGCCGGCTTCTTAGTAAATGGTTTGTCGGGAAAAATCCGGATCCAGATTTTTCCACCCCGTTTCGCATGCCGCGTCATCGCAATTCGTGCGGCCTCAATCTGCTTTGAGGAGATTGCACCGCACTCGATTGCCTGAAGTCCGAACTGTCCGAAATTCAAGGCCGATCCCCGGTGGGCGACGCCCCTCATTCTGCCACGTTGCTGCTTTCGAAATTTAACCTTCGTCGGGCTCAGCATGCCGTCTGTCTCCTATTGAACCGTAACGGGTTGATCCTTTTTGAGGATCTCCCCGTTGAAAATAAAAACCTTTATCCCGATAGCACCATAGGTCGTCCGGGCTTCGGTGAATCCATAGTCGATATCGGCCCGGAGTGTATGGAGAGGAATTCTTCCTTCCTTGTACCACTCAGTCCTTGCCATTTCTGCTCCTGCCAGACGGCCGGAGCAGATGATTTTGATTCCCTTGGCTCCGAAACGGATGGCAGAGGCGACACTCCGTTTCATCGCCCGGCGGAAAGCTACCCGTCTTTCTATCTGAAGCGCTACGCTTTCCGCAACCAGTTGAGCGTCGACCTCCGGCTTTCTCACTTCCTGGATATCGATCATGACTTCGGAGGATACCTTGGTTTCGAGCTCCTTTTTCAATTGAGCGATCTCAGTCCCTTTTTTTCCGATAACAATTCCCGGCCGTGAGGTATAGATCCGCAATTTGATCCGATTCGATGATCGCTCGATTTCAATTCTCGAAATACCGGCATGAAACAGTTTTTTCTTCAGAAATGCCCTGATCTTATGATCTTCCAGAACATAATCAGAGTAGTTCTTTCCTGCATACCATTTCGATTCCCAGGTTTTATTGACGCCTAATCTCAGCCCGACCGGATTGACTTTTTGACCCAAGTTTCCCCCCTCTGTTTATGATGGCTTCCCTGACAACCGGACCGTAATATGTGCGGTCCTTTTTAATATCCGATTCGCCCTGCCCCTTGCCTTGGCTCTGAATCGTTTCAGCGTCGGCCCTGAATCCGCAGTGATGTTCTGAATCATCAGGGCATCCACATCCGCTTTCTCCTTCTGGCCCGCGTTGGCAACGGCGCTCCGAATTGTTTTTTCAACGATTGCCGCTCCTTTCTGAGGCATATACTTCAATGCCTCAAGGCCGGCCTGGACCGATTTCCCCTTCAGTCCATCCACCAGACGACGGACTTTTTGAGGTGAGATGCGTACATATTTGGATACCGCTTTTACTTCCACGTTCCTTTTTCCTTTTTCCAGCCCGGGAGCTGCGACTGCATTGATTGCCGATCCCGTCTGCCTGAATCACCTGATTATTGCCGGATTTACTTCTTGACTTTCGATTTTTTATCTCCTGCATGCCCGAAAAAAATCCGAGTCGGTGAAAATTCACCCAGTTTATGCCCGACCATGTTTTCTGAGATAAAGACGGGGACGAACTTTTTCCCATTATGAACCGCCAGGGTGACACCAACCATCTCCGGTAGAATGGTCGACCGCCTCGACCATGTTTTTATAATTCTGCTGCTGCGGTTATCCTGCGCTTCCCGAACCTTCTCGAGAAGCTTCGAGTCAATAAACGGACCTTTTTTCAACGAACGCGACATGAAATCTCCTGTTCATCAACGGTGGTTTACTTCTGCCCTCGTTTTTTCACGATATAACGATCGCTCGTTTTATTCTTTCTTGTGATATACCCTTTTGTCGGTTTTCCCCAGGGCGTACAGGGGTGACGACCGCCTGATGATTTTCCTTCTCCTCCACCCATCGGGTGATCGATGGGGTTCATCGCAACCCCGCGCACGTTGGGCCGTTTTCCTTTCCAACGGCTGCGCCCGGCTTTACCGACAGAGATATTCGAATGCTCCACATTTCCAAGTTGTCCGATGGTCGCTTTGCAATTCAGATTCACCATGCGGACTTCCCCGGACGGGAGTTTAACCAGGGCATATCGGTTTTCTTTGGCCATCAGTTGTGCATATGCTCCGGCACTTCGGACGACCTGCCCCCCCTTTCCGAGTTTAAGCTCGATATTGTGGATATGGGTTCCCAACGGAATGTTCCGAAGCGGGAGAGCGTTTCCAGGTTTGATATCCGCCTCAGGTCCGGACATGACCATGTCATTAACCGTAAGATTCACGGGAGCCAGAATATATCGTTTTTCCCCGTCTGCATAATGAAGCAGCGCGATCCGGGCGCTTCGGTTCGGGTCATACTCGATAGAAGCCACTTTTGCAGGTATCCCGGTCTTATCCCGTTTAAAATCGATGATCCGATAATGGCGTTTATGTCCGCCTCCTCGATGCCAGGCCGTGACTCTTCCGGTTGAATTCCTTCCGCCGCTGCTTTTAAAGGTCTTGAGAAGGCTCTTCTCCGGCGTTTTTCTGGTAATCTCCTCAAACGTTGAATATTCCTGGAATCTTCTTCCAGGCGAAGTCGGGTTTACTTTTTTAAGCCCCATTTCTATTCCTCACAAATAAAAGGCGGAATCAGGGATCGATCCGCCGCCGTTACCGGACCAACATCCGGTTAATCGATTACGCTCCCTCGAAAAAGTCAATCCGCTCGCCGGGTCTTAACGTCACAATAGCCTTTTTCCAGTCTTTTCGCTTTCCCAGAATCCGCCCCCGCCTCTTGATTTTCCCTTTAACATGCGCGGTTCGAACGCCGGAGACCTTGACGTTGAAAATTTTTTCGATCGATTTTTGAATTTCAATCCGGTTGGCGTTTTGATCCACTTCAAATGAAACCTGGTTCGCCGCTTCCTTTTGCCGGGTTGTCTTTTCAGTGATGATAGGCCGTTTGATGATTTCACGTCCGGTCATTGCAAAAGCCTCCCCTCGATTTTTTTAATAGACGCTTCAAGAAGAACCAGATTTCGATATTTAAGAATGTCGTATACGTTGAGCCCTTCAGCCCTGAGAACCTTCACGCCCGGAACATTTCTGGAAGATATTTCGAGATTATGATCCGGCAGGTCGGTTATGATCAACGAATCCTGAATCCCCAATCTATCGACAATTTCAACAAAATGCTTTGTCTTGATCTGAGGCAGCGGGAACTGCTGCAGGATGGTCAGGCTGTTGTTCTGCAGCTTGCTGCTTAAGGCCATTTTGAGTGCCAGCTGCCGAATCTTTTTCGGGAGGCGATAGGCATAATTTCTGTTGTCGGGTCCGAAAATCACCCCTCCTCCTCTGAGGAGCGGTGATTTGATGTCTCCGCGCCGGGCTCTTCCGGTTCCTTTTTGGCGATACAATTTTCTTCGGCTTCCACTCACTTCCCCCCGGTGCTTGACGGAAGCCGTTCCGGTCCGTTTATTGGCCAACTGCATCGTCACAACCTGGTGCAACACCTCGGGTTTCACCGGAATGTTGAAAACTGCATCCGGCAGATCCGCCTTTGCAACCGTATCTCCGTTTGTATTTTTTATATCCAAAACGGCCATTCTTTTCCTCATTCCCAAAAAAAGCCAGTACTTCAGACTGGGCGTTGACAAAATAGTTAAGCGCGCTTGCCGCTTTTTCGTTTCAAAGTCGTCTTTTTAATTTCGATCAATCCCGAAACCGTCCCGGGGACTGCACCTTTGAGCAAAATTAAAAACTCATCTGTGCGAAGATCGACGATTTCCAGGTTTTGGATGGTCCTCTTCTCATTCCCGTAATGGCCGGGGAATCGCTTTCCTTTGACAACTCTCGATGGCCATGCACTTGAACCGATCGATCCGGGGATTCGAACACAATGGCTTCCATGAGTTTCAGGCCCCCGCTGAGATCCATGCCGTTTAATCGTCCCTGAAAATCCTCTTCCTTTTGAAGTTCCGGTGACATGCACCCGATCCCCGACTTTGAACATTTCCAAACTCAGGGTTTGTCCGAGCCGGAAATTTTCGGGAGCATCCACTGGAAATTCCCTAAGGAAAGCAAATGAATGTCCACCGCTTTTCTTCAAATGCCCTTTTTTCGGCTTGTTGATTCTCGATTCCTTCTTTTCACCGAATCCGAGCTGAAGGGCATTATATCCGTCTGTCTTATCTGTTTTGATCTGGGTGACCACACACGGCCCGGCTTTGACGACCGTAACCGGGACCAGAGTTCCATCCGATAAGAACATGCTCGTCATTCCCAGTTTTTTTCCTAAGACACCGCTGCTCATCATCTAACCCCTGTAAAAATTTCTCAAGTTCATTTAATGACGCTATAATTTAATCTCCACATCGACTCCGGGGGACAAGTCCAGCTTCATCAGAGCATCCACCGTTTGCTGGGTCGGATCTACGATATCCAACAACCGTTTATGCGTCCGGATTTCAAACTGCTCCCTTGATTTCTTATCGATATGAGGAGATCTTAATACACAATACTTATTGATTGCGGTCGGCAGAGGGATAGGACCGACCACTTTGGCTCCGGTCTTATTTGCCGTATCCACGATATCCATGGCCGACTGATCGAGAAGCTTATGGTCATAAGCCCTTAACCGAATTCTGATTTTGGTGTTCATTATCATTGTATTCGTTTTCTTTATTTAGTTATTCCAGGATTTCGCTGACCACGCCGGCGCCTACGGTACGGCCGCCTTCACGAACCGCAAACCGAAGCTCCTTCTCCATCGCAATCGGCGTAATCAACTCCGCTGTGATCGTTA
>JBFMEI010000167.1:0-5270 GCA_040753295.1 Thermodesulfobacteriota bacterium
GGACCCTGAAATGCGGCCGTCCAGTTGAGGACCTTTAAAAAAGCATTGCCGGATCATGAGTGTCTGACTCTGATATTTCAGTTCGGTGTCAACGGATTTGAACTGCAAGGAACCGAGCGTCATCCAGGGTGGATCCAGTTCGGTTTTAAAATCGGATGCGCTGAGAGTGGCTGTGAGAATTCCGGTTTTCTGAACATCGATCTGATAGAGGAGTTGGCCCTTCAATGTTCCGGCAACTTTGTTTCCTGAAATCGACAGAAGAGAAATCATTTTATTGAGAGACAATTCAGCAAGAGCGGCGTTCACCGATACGGCTTTTCCTCCGGTTCCGGGCAGGATGTCGATGAAGCCGGTGATCTCGCCCTCATAAGCGGATGCATCAAAATCATAGGTGGTTTTTGATCGAAAGAGAGTAAAAAGATTCGTCGACATTCTGAGTTTTTTTATAAATAGAACAGGCGTACCGGAGTATTTGAAAGTTGAATCCATGAATATCAACCCCAGAGGGAGAGAGGGGTTGAGTTTTCCGATTGAGACTGAAAAATCCGGTTTCATATAAGAAAGTTTCAGTTCAACGATTTTCCGAATCGAATTTGCCGGGAAGAGAATATAGAGGAAGAGAGCGGTGATGGCGGCCGAAAAAAGTCCATAGCAGACCCACATCCATATTTTTTTCATGTTGTTAACAGGTAAGCCCATCACAATCAAGTTTCAAGAGTTTCAATTTGGAAAACAGCATCGATGAGCCCCTTTGGTTCACCGGTTTTTGAGATGGATAATCGACGGACACGGGTCAAAGCAGTAGAAGTTTCCACTTGATATAAAAACGAAACCAGGGATTCGGTGGATATGGATTCGAGTTTCAGCTCAATGGAGGCGAGCCGGTAGGGACCCTCGGCTTTTATGGATCCCGAAGGTTTCAGATATGAAATCCGATCCTTTATACCGATGCCTGACGCCACGCCTTCAACAAATGAAAAGAGGGTAAACGTTTTCGATCGTTCGGAGAGAATTTTTTCAGCGGATTGGATTTTGACCTGAAGGGTTTGATGCTCAGATTGAAGCAACGTCATTTCCGAGAGAATTTTCTTTTTTGTCTGGATGATGGACGCGGCTCGGGATCTTTTGTCCAGAATGGGATAGATTAAAAGCCTGACGATAAAAAAGGAAACAATAAAGAAAAATGCAAGGCATATCGCATATCGTTCTCGTTTCGAAAGGGTCTCCCAAGTCTTCATTTTGTCAGGCGGAAAGATTTTTTTCTAAAATTTTAGCGTTAATGTAAAATCGACCCGATTCCCTGATCGATCCAGTCCCGCAGAACTGATGATTGCCTGGGAAAAGAGGGGGGATCCTTCAAGCTGTTCTTTCATGGTATTGACCGTATTGAATGAATTCGTATTCCCGGAAAGGACGACATCTTCATTCCCAATGGTCAATCTTCCGATCATCAGGTCAAGCTCTTTCGAGGTTCGAAGACTGATTTCTTTCATAATATCAATCCGGCGCATTTGAGATGCACCCCCTTGAGCTAAAAAAGGTTTCTTTTTCAGTTCGGCGATTTTAACTTTCATCTGTTGATAAGGGTCGATAATTGTCTTTTCTTCAGAAAATGTACGCTTGAATATCCCTGTAATTTCACGGTCAAGCATCCTGCTTTTTTTTTCCATAAGCTGCCATTCGGTCAGAAGATAGACCAGGGAAAGAAAGAGAATGGCGGTTAAAAGAATTCCAGTTCTGATCACGAGCGACTTATTTTCTGTCCATCTTTTTGTCTGAGAAAAAGGTCCCCTCAGGAAATTCATCCCTTTAATTCTTTCAATTTCTCCCAACGCCATGCACAGTCCTCGATCTGCCGGATGCAAGGAGGACGGCTCCGTCAGGATCACTTTTTTATCCAATTCGTAACCCGTTGACAGATCGACAGGAATGACGGGGATACCCAGGTGCTGCGTCACTTTTTCATATGAGGCCGGCTCATCAGAATCGATTTTAAAAATAATGACGCTTTCGGGTATAAAGTCATGGGGATAAAATGAACTCAGGGAGAGCAACATCTGTTGGATAACAATCGGAAGGGTTTCTTCAGAAGGATTTTCTCTGGAGATTATTGATGAATTCCGAGCCATAATGATTTGACCCGAATCCATTAGAAAAACCGTACCGTTCTCTTTTTCCAAATCCACAAAAATAAACCGTGTGGGGAGGTGTCCGAGTTTTGCCAGAACTTTAGCCCCCATATATCCTTGAAACGTAAGGGTTTCCGGTTCAATCCGGGCGGCTGAGAGGATATTTAGATACATGCCGAGGATTTTTTTTTCGACTGCCGCCACAAAGATATCCCGATGATTTCCGATTCCGGATGTTGGAAGAATATTAAAATCAAGGATCATCTCTTCAACAGGATAGGGGAGGGTGGATTCCATCTCAAAAGGCAGAATCTGCCTGATCTTGTTCTGCTCGTTAAATGGGAGGCGGGCATTTCGAAAGAAAAAATGTGCGGACGGGATTGAAACGGCGATTCGGTCTGAGATTTTGATAAACGGCTCCACAGCTTCCATAAGAGAAAGAGAGACCGCTTCCTGAAAGTCATTTTTATCGACAGGGATCAGGAGAGAACGGAATCCTTCGATCCTGATTGCCGAAATTCCGCCTTGGACAAGAACTGCCGAGACGGAGTGCGTGCAAATGTCGATGCCGAGAATATGAAGACTCATATGAATTCCATTAGGTTCGAAACTGTCGGTGGAGTATAAGTCATAATACTTCCCAACTCAACACCTTACATGTCCATCGATCAGTTGATTCTTCTTTTTCCCTGATGATAACAGCGATAGTGGTTGTTTTAATACCATTCAATTCTGCTGTCGATTCGATTCGAAAAACATCACTCGAGATGGTCATCATGCCGGGATCAATTTTAAGATCTCCGCACCCCGGAACCTTACGATACCATGCCGGGTCGGAAAGGTCATGGATAAATTTTGAACCGGCGGTCTCCCTTCGATAATCATCGATGAATTTTGCAAGAATCTGATCCGAGGGGGGAAGAAGAGAAGTGAGGATGGGAAGTGATGCCGTATTGATGTTGACCTTCCCTTCAAATGTAAACGAACCGTTATTTGACGGTACAGCCCCGAAAACCGTGAGATAATTTGAGACTCCTCTGATTCCGCCGAGCCTGTTCAAAAGGTCAGGGCCGATTCCTTTAACCAGAACAATTTCGCTTAACTGTACCATAGAACCGTTCCGGGAGGAATAGGGCGGGGTTAATGCAAGATAATAAGCGGATTCTGCGCCGTTAATCCCTGATATGGCATCCCCGTCCCCGAAGTCAAGCCAGTCTTTCACGGCGTTCAAGATGGACTCAGCTTCAAATCCTTCCTGAATACCGCTTTGATCTTTCAACGATGTTAGAAGTCTTAGCCAAAGCTCTTTCTGGAGCTCATTGAAATGGCGTCCTTCAGGGTATTTAACCAGAGCGTTTATCTGTATTTTACCCATTTCATCACTGATGGTGATTGAAACACGTCCGTCTTCAAATGAAAACTGATCCGTGATCGTTGAAAGAAACTGGGGGTTTGCCCAGTCTTCCTGAATGGAGTCTGCAGTGGTGAGTGCTTTATCTCTGGCCAGGATGGACATGGCTGTATGAATTCCGGAAGACGACATTTCAACCCGGGTAAGCCGGTCTCGATGGGCTGAAGCAAAAGAGAGGAAATCCCTGCTTCGTCGATGAAGCGTCATGGATATGATGGTGATCAAGGATACAATGGATAAGGTCAGAAATAACGCTATCCCCCGGTTGTTTTGAATCCACCTCCATCGATGTGGAATGATGAACCGTTTTTTTTTCATCGAACCGACTTTTTTCGACAAGAAGGGATGAGAATTTTGGTTTCATAAATTCGAGCCGAGTCTGTGCTTTCGATATCGATTCGAACCTCCACCGCCGCGGGTGTGGCATGATCGAACTCCCTTGAGTCCGAATCCCAGCGGTCATATTTCTTTCCATCATTGTCATAATAATTCAAAGAGATGAACTTGATCTTCTCGCATAGAACAGGATCCTGATTCGATCGGGGTTGACCAAAATTCGGATAAGGGTGATCGGCCCGCCTCAGAACATAATGATTATTATCCGGCTCATCGATATAGTATAAAATTTCGGATATGCGGTCCTGAAAATCAGCTTCTGTCGGTACACGGGAACGCGATGAAAATTGTAACGAGGGGAAATTTTTCCCGCCCAACTGTTCCGTTTTTCCCAGAAAGCGATGGGGGTCTGACCTGGAGTTGAATCCCGGGGGTTGATATTGCGGCGGAAAGGAGAACGCGGCTGAACTCAAATCCCGGATTATCCGATCAATACAAATTATTCCCGCTTCATCATCTGAGATACGGCTGTTCAAAGATGATGCATCGGAAAAAACCGAATGATATGATCCGAAAATAGTTGCGGCTAGGATCCCGAATAGAAATATTGCAATTAAAATTTCAACCAGGGTGAACCCTGAGTTCCCAATGCTTCTGTTTGAAAAGGGCAGAAGACCCACATGAAATCTCAGATGCAGTATGGAGCTGTGGATACGGGGGATCATGGTTACGGTTTTTTCTTCATCGCGTCAGGCGGTATGTCCGAATCTGAAAGGCCAGCGGTCGGCTCAAGGAGAGAATTCGAAGATCGATCTGCTTTAAATCCGGGGTTTGACGTTTCAGAAATTCGGATTCCGGTTGTTTGATTGTCATCTCCCATCCGAATCCCGGGAACTCCTCTCCGAAATCTCCATTTAAAGATTCCCCATCTTTCCTTCCGACCCATTCCGCATCTGAAATCTTTTTTTGAGCCAGCATGGGAGCAATGATATTAAATTGTGAATCATGGGTATTCGACAACGTCGAAAAATGCAACTGATAGACAGCAATGAAGACGATCCCCACAACGGAGAGGGCCACCATAATCTCAAGAAACGTAAAGCCATCCGGCAGTTTGGATTTAACGACCGGCCGTGTTCTCATTCCAGATCACTTTTGACAAAAAAGGTTCGATGATGATGGAGTATCGATTTTTTCCGTTTTTCTCCAAATGGATTCTCGCCGGATCTGTATATGAATCCGGATAATATGAAACTTTACCGACACCCTGGGATGTTTTTGGCTTTCCGGATAGATCAACGCCGATGATCCGGATTTCTTCAGGAAGAAGGTATCCCCTTTCTGCCGCGCGAAGGACCTCTTCTGGGGTCATTTCTTCGTCTGATACCCAGATT
>JBFMEI010000168.1:0-5164 GCA_040753295.1 Thermodesulfobacteriota bacterium
TATACTCTCAGTCAATAATGCTCCTGGCCGGTCGGAATTTTATAAAGGCATCCTTGTGATAATTTTTTTTGCTTGCAATTGATGAGATTGTTATATATTTAAAAAGGTTAACCGAAAAACGTTTTTATTGATTTAGGAACCCGTTGAGAGATGACTGCCAAAAATCTTTTGAATTAAATGCAGGAGGTGACAATCGCTATATCAAATAAAGATCGAGATCGGATTAACGTAAATCAATATATCAAAGCAAAAGAGGTCAGAGTCATCGACCCGGATGGTAACCAGGTTGGGATCATCCCCACGTATAAAGCCCTTGCTGCGGCTGCAGACTATGGACTGGATCTGGTGGAAGTTTCTCCCAATGCCGAACCTCCGGTGTGTAAGATCATGGATTATGGCCGGTATAAATATGAACTGACAAAAAAGAAGCAGGTTGCCAAGAAAAAGCAAAGTACATTTCAAATTAAAGAGATAAAAATAAGGCCTAAAACCGGCGAACATGATCTTCAGGTTAAAATCGGCCATATCAAGAAATTCATTACCAGAAAGGACAAGGTCAAAGTTTCTGTCCTGTTTAGGGGACGTGAAATCACCCTGGCGGATAAGGGACTCGAGCTTTTAGGGCGGATCGCCAAAGAAGTCGAATCCATTTCCGTGATGGAACAGGAGCCGAAATTTGAAGGGCGAATTATCATCATGGTTCTTGCCCCGAGATAGAGCTGAGAGGTAACCGGTTCCATGGAGATGAAGTAAAATAGGACCATAATCCGTCGATTTCACGGTTTATAATGGACCGTTCGTTAAAATTCCTTTGACAAAGCCGGAGTTGCCGGAATAGCATCGATTCCACGAATGAGGAGACGGTGGCGTGAGCTTTAAGCATTCGGGATGCTCGCGCCATCAATTTTTAAAAAGCGACACAGGGAGAGGATGTAAATGCCAAAGATCAAGACAAACCGTTCGGCTGCCAAACGGTTTAAAAAAACAGGGACAGGGAAGTTTGTCTATTCCAAAGCAAATGGAAACCATATTTTGACGAAAAAAACCACCAAGCGCAAAAGATCGCTTCGAAGACCCGGACTTCTTTCGGATTCAGACCGAAAAAGGGTCAGGCTTCTTTTGCCGAATGGATAGAATGGAATTTAAGGAGTTGACCTGATGAGAGTAAAACGAGGAGTAAAAGCAAGACGGCGCCGGAACAAAGTGCTGAAGATGGCGAGAGGATTCAGAGGCGGAAGAAGCAAGATCTTTCGAACCGCAGCTGGTGCTCTTGATAAAGCCCTCATGTATGCCTATCGAGATCGAAGGGCCCGGAAACGGGATTTCAGAAGGCTTTGGATCGTTCGAATCAATGCCGCCGCCCGGATGTGTAACCTGTCATATAATAAGTTGATGCATGGATTGAAGGTTGCCGGAGTTGTCCTGGATCGGAAAGTACTGGCAGATCTGGCCGTATCCGATCCTTCCGGATTCGCTCAAATCGCCAATCTTGCCGCACAGCAAGGATAATCCTTTCTAAAATCAGTATCATCGATGAAACAGGGCCGGAGCAAAAATCTCCGGCCTGGAAATCGGTCTTAGACAGGACTCTGTTCGTTCCGTTGTCTTGTTTTCAACATATGAAAATGCGCCATGGAAAAAACTGTAGAAGAGATTAAAATTCAGGCTCTCGAGGCGCTGAAGGTCGCCTGTACCGAAGCGGAAGTGACCGCTTTGTCGGTCCGCTATCTCGGCAGAAAAGGAGCATTGACCCGGCTGCTGAGGGAAATCTCGGAAATTCCTATGGATCAAAGGGCGGCGTTCGGAAAAAAAGCCAATGTGACAAAACAGGAGTTGGAGCAGGCCGTTGAGGATGCGCTCCGTCGAATACGTTCAAGGACCGGGGTTTCGGAAGACTGGATCGATGTATCTCTTCCGGGGCGACGGTCCGGGAACGGGATGCTGCACCCCATTACTCAAATCACCCGTCAGATCTGTGATATTTTTCAAAAAATGGGGTTCGACGTTGCAGAAGGACCCGAGGTTGAGAACGATTATTATAACTTTGAAGCATTAAATATTCCGAAGAATCATCCAGCCAGAGAGATGCAGGATACATTCTACGTCTCGGAGAACATCGTTCTTAGGACTCACACCTCACCGGTTCAGATTCGAACCATGGAAAAACAACGCCCTCCGGTAAAGGTTATCGCTCCTGGAAAAGTATATCGGTGTGATTCGGATGTCACCCACACGCCCATGTTCCATCAGGTTGAAGGGCTCCTTGTTGACGAAAAGGTTTCTTTTGGAGATTTGAAGGGAACCCTGACGATCTTCGTTCATCAGATGTTTGATGAGAAAACAAGCCTTCGATTTCGCCCGAGTTTTTTTCCCTTCACCGAACCGAGCGCTGAAGTCGATATCGTGTGCGTCATGTGCCGGGGAAAAGGATGCAGGGTCTGTTCCCAAACCGGTTGGCTGGAAATTCTGGGATCGGGAATGGTGCATCCGGTATTATTCGAAAAAGTCGGATACGAGGCGGGTCGTTATACGGGATTCGCCTTTGGAATGGGTGTGGAACGGATTGCCATGCTGAAATACGGAATCGACGACATCCGGAAGTTTTTCGAAAACGATCTTAGATTTTTAATGCAGTTCTGATTATGAAAGTCACATTAAACTGGCTTAAGGAATATGTTCCCATAGAAATGGGAGCGGAAGAAGTCGCCGATGCACTCACCATGATCGGCTTGGAAGTGGAATCCCTCGTGGATCGGTTTGAGTATTTGAAAACCGTCAAAGTCGGAAAAGTTCTTCATGTCGAGCCGCATCCGGGCGCTGATCGGTTGAATATCTGTACGGTGGATGTAGGCGGAGAGCACTTGAAAATCATTTGCGGTGCTCCAAATGTTCAAAAAGAAAAATTCTTCCCTGTCGCGATCCCGGGAACGACCTTTCCGGATGGAAAAACGCTCGAAAAGACCATGATTCGGGGTGTTATCTCCGAGGGGATGATCTGCAGCGAAAAGGAATTGGGATTGGGTTTTGACCAAAGCGGGGTCATGGTGTTGACCCATCAAAGCAAGACCGGCGAGGATCTTGCCGGAGTTCTTGGACTGTCAGATACGATTCTGGAAATCAGTGTGACACCGAATCGCCCGGACTGCCTGAGTGTTCTGGGAATTGCAAGGGAGATCGCCGGAATTCAAGGAGAGAAACTCAGCTATCCCAAATCCATCGTTCATGAGAATGAAAATCGTCTTTCGAAAATAACGTCGGTTCGAATCGAGGCGCCTGAACTCTGTCCTCGATACGCTGCAAGACTTCTTTATGATGTTCAGGTCGCCCCTTCCCCTTTCTGGCTTCAGGACCGGTTGATCTCCATCGGGGTGAGGCCCATCAATAATATTGTGGATATCACCAACTATGTTCTGATGGAAACCGGACAACCCCTCCACGCGTTTGACTTTGACAGGCTTGATGAGAATCGGATCGTGGTGAGAACGGCAAAAGCCGGGGAAATTTTTACAACCCTGGATGGAAAGCAGAGGAATTTGCCGCCGGATGCCCTGATGATCTGCGACGGTCAAAAACCGGTTGCCATCGGTGGGATCATGGGAGGAATGAACTCGGAGATTTCTGATGCCACCCGTCGCGTTTTCATTGAAAGCGCTTATTTCAGCCCAGCCGGCATTCGAAGAACCGCAAAAACCCTTGGCTTGAGTACAGAGGCTTCCTACCGATTTGAACGTGGGATTGATCCGGAAGGAACGATTTCAGCGCTCAATCGAGCCGCCGGATTGATGATGGATATCAGCGGAGGGAAACTCATTGAAGGCATTATTGACGAAAACCCGGAACCGATTCCAAGAAAAAGACTCTCTCTCAGCATCACCAAAACCAAAGAGCTCCTCGGATTTGATTGCGGTTCGGCTCAGGTTAAAAAATTACTCTCCTCAATTGAATTTGAAGTTGAGAAACAAGACAAAGATCATCTTAACGTGACGGCCCCTTCTTTTCGAGTGGATGTCCAGCGGCCCGAAGACTTAATGGAAGAAGTCGCCAGGCTTTCCGGATACGATCAGATCCCCATAACATATCCGACAATTCATGCCGGGTTGAGAACCCCGAACCGGATCGTGGAAATCCGGAACCGAATTAAAGATATTCTGGTGGGACTCGGATTTGCGGAAGTGATCAATTACAGCTTCATTCATAAAACCTCTCCGGATCGAATGCGGATTCCTGAGGGCGATTCAAGAAGAAAAGGGGTGCCGGTATTGAATCCGTTGTCCGAAGATCAAAGCACCATGAGAACCTCTCTGATCCCCGGACTTCTGGAGACCCTTCACCGGAATATCGCTCAGCAGATTAAGACATTGCGGGTCTTTGAGATCGGAAAGATATTCATTGCCGGAGAAAAAGACGAGCTTCCCGTAGAAATTGAAATGCTCAGCCTGCTCTGGACCGGGCTGCGGTTCAGTCCTTCCTGGTACGGAAAGGAGACCCCTTGTGATTTCTATGATCTCAAGGGGACAGTGGAATCTTTATTCGAAGCGCTGCGAATTCAGGGTTCGGAATTTTTCCGGGCGCCCGGGGAGACATGCCATTACACTCGTGCGGGACAGACCGGATCCATCCGGATCAATGGACGCATGATTGGATTAATAGGTGAAATTGATTCGGAAGTGAAAGATCGTTTTGATATTAAACAATCTGTTTTTATTGCGGAACTCAATCTGGATGAACTCTTTCCTTATATTCCTGAAACCAGGAGATCGGTTCCGATTTCAAGATATCCTTCTGTAACAAGGGACGTTACCATTATTGTTGACAAGAAGATTGAAGCATGGGAAATTTTAAAATTCATAAATAATTCCCGGATCGAGCTTATTGAAACGGTTCAACTCGTCGATGTTTTCGATCAAGCACCGATTCCGGCCGGAAAAAAGAGCATATCATTCCGCATCATCTATCACAGCATGGATAAAACACTGGAAGATACCGAGGTCAACCGCATTCATCATGAGGTATCGATGCTGCTTTTAAACTTCTTTAAAGCTTCATTGCCGGAGTGAACGGATACGCCACACTTAAGGGAATGAGGAGGTTGTCTTGGCCGGGGCTGCAGGCCACAATTCGAATGAAAGTGCATTCCCTGAAAAACTCTATTATAAAATCGGGG
>JBFMEI010000169.1:0-5070 GCA_040753295.1 Thermodesulfobacteriota bacterium
AAGCCGGGGGATTGAGTTGAAGCCGGGAAAACGGTAGGAACGCATGAAACGAAACAATGACAGGGAACGGAAAAAGGAGATAGATTCGATCGATTGCAGAATCATTGAGCTCCTCCAGAAAGACGGGCGGATTTCAAATACCGAAATTGCAAAACGGATCGGTATTTCGGAGGCGACGGTTCGAACTCGATTGAATCGGCTCATCGAAGGCGAGGTGATCCAGATTGTGGCGGTGAGCAATCCTCTCAAACTCGGTTTTGAGATCGTCGGCAATATACGGATCCATGTCGATATTAAAAAGATGGAGAAGATCATCCGGGAGCTTAAAGAGATCAGTTCGCTATGGTTTATTGTTCAAACCACCGGAGGAACGGGAATCGACACCGAGTTTGTTCTCAAAGACCTGGACGGGTTGAATGATCTGATTTTTCAGAAAATCAATAAAATAGACGGGGTGCTCCGCACCGAAACGAATCTGTTTTTAAATTTCGTCAAAAGAAATTACGCCTGGGGGACTGCTCTGGAACAGCAGGTTTGAACTTTCCACCAGGACGATGCTACTTCCCGTAACAGTTTTTTCCCTTGTAGGCCTGGCGAAAATGTTCCAGCATCGGAGTGAGTTTTCTCTCCGGAGGAAGAATGGCGGAGAGTCTTTTCCGGGCTTCCGAATCGCTGATTCGGGCGTTTAATTTCCGCTGCGGGATATCAATCTCAATGATATCTCCGTCTTTGATGGCTCCGATCATTCCTCCATTAAACGCTTCCATTTCCACATGGCCGACACTCAGTCCTGTGGTGGCTCCGGAAAATCGACCGTCGGTAACGAGTGCCACCCGTTTGTATCCGGCACCCTTGATGGCATCCGTCGGAGTCAGCATTTCCGGCATTCCCGGAGCTCCTGCCGGTCCCTGAAACGGCAGGATAACAACATCTCCTTCAGCGATTCTTTTATCTCCGATGGCATCCAGAAGTTCCTGTTCCGAATAAAAGACTTTTGCCGGTCCGGTGTGTACAAGCAGATCGGAATCGACTGCGGTCTGTTTGACGATGGCGCTGTCGGCGATGTTTCCTTTCAATACGGCGATGCCGCCTTCTTGATGATAGGGGTTTTTCAGATCCCGAATCACATCGGAATTGATGGGAGCTGCCGCTTCCGCGACTTCCAATATCGATTTCCCGGTCACCGTCGGATTGTTCTGAAGCATATCCTTCAGACGGTTTAATACTGCCGGAACTCCCCCGGCGGCATCGATGTCGGCCATTTCATGATCCTGCACCGCAGGCCATACAGGGAAGGATATTTTCGGCCTCCTCAAGGGTCATGTCTCCTGTTTTGATTCGGCCGACCATGCTGAATCCTTGTATGGGATGATACTTCTTCCCCTCCACGACTTTGGCTTTCATCGGACCACCGGTGAGAATCACCGCCGGAAGATTGATCCGGGCAGCAGCCATCAGCATGCCGGGAGTAATTTTATCGCAATTCGTTACACCGACCCATCCGTCCAGAGAGTGGGAAAGCACCATAATTTCGATATTCTCTGCGATATGCTCACGGCTCGGGAGGCTTAATCGCATCTCCACTGACATGGCAATTCCATCACAAACACCGGGGACCCCCCATTCAAAAGGGATACCTCCGGCATCTCTGACACCTCTTTTGACCTCCTGAGTGAGCATATTGAGATGGACATGTCCGGGAATAATATCATTATGGCTGTTTGCCACACCGATGAACGGTTTTCCTGCCTTGAGATCTTCTCTGGTTACACCGGCCGACATCAGAAGTGCCCGATGGGGGAGGGTCTCCGCATTTTTTTTTAAAATATCCGAACGCATAATGTTTTCCTTTAAAAAAATAGAGTGAAGCAGGGCTAAGCAGGGATCATTAAAAGTTAAAATCTAACAATTCAGAGTGCGGGAGATATCCGCATACATTTCAGGACGCAAATCCCGAAAGAACTGCCATCCGTTCCTGACTTCGCGAATCATTTCAAGATCAAGGTCGGCTGCAACCACCTCATCTTCTCGGTCGTTCCCTTTGACAACGATCTGGCCTCGAGGATCGACAAAATAGCTTGATCCGTAAAAGTGTCCGATTTCCCACGGTTTCTCCAGGCCTACCCGGTTATTGGCGCCGATGAACACCCCGTTAGCCACGGCCTGTGCCGGCTGTTCAAGTGTCCAAAGATACTGGGATTTGCCGGCAACCGTGGCAGACGGATTGAACAGAATTTCCGCGCCTTTGAGAGCAAGAATCCTGGCGCATTCCGGAAAATGTCTATCATAGCAGATAAAGATACCGATTTTTGCATATGCGGTTTCAAAAACCGGAAATCCGAGGTTGCCGGGCTTGAAATAAAATTTTTCCCAAAATCCCGGCCAGGTATGCGGAATATGGACTTTTCGGAACTTCCCGAGGTAACTGCCGTCGGCATCAATGACTGCGGCGGTGTTGTAATAAACCCCGGTCTGTTCTTCCTCATAAACCGGAATAATCATGACCATACGATATTTTTTTGCATATTCAGAGAGACGATTCGTGGTAGGACCAGGAACTTTTTCGGCATTCTGATACCATTTGATGTCCTGTTCGGCACAAAAATAGGGTCCGAAAAAGATCTCCTGGAGGCATAAAATCCGGATACCGCTCTTCCCGGCTTTTTCGATAAGGGGAAGATGTTTCTGGATCATCGCCTCTTTGATTTCGGCAGGAGTCCCTTCGTGTCCGGCGCTGGAGGCCTGAATATGGCCGCATTTTACAATTCTGGGCATTTCGCTCCTCCTTTCAAAAAAACATTATAAAATCCGAATCTAAAAAAAAGAATCCTATCCATTTTTACCATTTGGATATTATTGGTGTTGTGCTAAATCGGCTCCGAATCCTTATGTGTTATATTTCAAATCCGTTTCTCATAAATTTTCATGAAAGATTCAGGTTCCAGAAAATTTTCATGCTGTATTCAGGTTATAATTCCTTATTTAACAAGCTGTCAAGTGTCGGGCTGAAGAGAATATGGGATTGACTTTGTTCATTAAAAAACGTAGATTTTTCGAATATTGAATTTTTGATTTTTACCTAAACGCTCATTTTAGGTAATTTTTATTAAGGAGATTTAGATTTGAAATCCATCAAAACATTTGGAAGAATGGAAAAGGGATTCGACCTGGCTCAGGCCGTTGGAGAAGCCGACCGATGCCTGCTTTGCCATGACGCGCCATGCTCCCGGGGATGTCCCTCGGATACCCGGCCGGATGAGTTTATCCGCAAACTGCGGTTCCGAAATATCACCGGAGCCATCCGGACAATAAAGGAAAATAATATTCTCGGAGGGGCCTGCGGGATTCTCTGCCCGACGCATCGCCTGTGCGAAAAGGAATGCAGCGCCCGGTTTGTATCCCTGTCTCGGCCGGAAGGGGCTGATCATCCCATTCAAATCGGAAAGATTCAGCGGTTTTTAATCGAACACTCCTGGAGCATCGGTTTTAACCCTTTGAAAAAAGGGGCTCCCAAAGATAAACAGATCGCGATTGTAGGATCAGGCCCTGCAGGCTTGAGCTGTGCTGCAGAGTTGGCCAAAAAAGGGTATCAGGTCACAGTTTTCGAAGCCCGGCCTGAACCCGGCGGAGTCCTGCGATACGGGGTTGCCTCATATCGTTTTGATCTGAATTTTTTAAATCATGAACTGAATGACATCCGCAATCTGGGAGTCGAGTTCAAATGCAGCCATCCCATCTCCCATGAAGCCGGAGCAGAGGAGTTGCTGTCAGCCGGATTCAGTGCGGTTTTTTTAGGGCCTGGCCTTTGGGAGGCGGAAAGACTCAACTCCGGAAGCCGATCCGGTCCGGATATTTTATCTTCCATTGACTACCTTTCTGCATTAAGAGACGGTCGATTCAAAGAAATGGTCAAAAACGTGGAGGGAAAAACCATCGCAGTTATCGGCGGAGGATCTGTTGCCATGGACTGTGCCGAATCTGCAGTTAAGCTTGGGGCAAAAGATGTCTATCTGATCTACCGGCGTTCCTTTACCCAGATGCCGGCTGAAGAAAAAGAACGAAATGCCGCTCAAAAAACCGGGGTCCATTTTTTACTTCTGAATCAGCCGATCGAGTTTATCACCAACAGTCGTCGCCGGCTCAAAGGGATCAAACTTCTTAGAACCCGCCTGGGGAATATTGACGATTCGGGACGCAGAAGCCCGAAACCGATCAGGGGTTCCGAATGGATTCTGGACTGCGATATGGTGATCGAGGCGATCGGGAATAAGCCTGAGACGGATTCGATCCGATGGTATCCCGGGGTGGCCGTGGATGATCGTAACCTTATCAAAGTCAAAGCCGGAACCTGCCGGACTTCTGTGAAGGGGATATTTGCAGGAGGGGATATTATTCGCGGACCGGGACTCGTTGTAGAGGCGGTTCAGGACGGGAAGAGAGCAGCCAGGGCCATTTTAACCTATTTGCATCATCAGGAGGAACGACGGTGACACTCCATTCTGATCTATCCATCAATTTTTGCGGGTTGAAGTTTAAGAATCCGTTTTTACTTTCTTCTTCTCCGGTTTCCAACAGCGCTGAGATGGTGGAGAGGGCTTTTGAAGCCGGTTGGAGCGGCGTGGTTTTTAAGACCTTAAACTCTGATCGTCTCTCAATCACCCATCCGTCTCCGCGTATGCATGCGATCCATTACGGGAAAAAGCAGGGGATCGCGTTTCAGAATGTGGAGCAGATTTCAGACCGGCCTTTGAAACATAACCTGCTCGATTTTTTATATCTGAAAAAACGTTTTCCGGACCGTCCGATCATCGCAAGCATCATGGGGTTTTTTGAAGACGAGTGGGTCTATCTTGCCAAAGCGTGTGAAGAGAACGGAGCGGATATGGTGGAGCTCAATTTTTCATGCCCCCACATGTGTATCGAAGGGTCAGGGTATAAGATCGGACAATCTTTTCATCTTATTGAAAGGTTCACTGAAGCAGTTAAAAGTGCGGTCTCCATTCCGGTAATGGCTAAAATGACGCCGAATATCACGGATATGACCGAACCGGCCCTGTATGCAAAAAAAGG
>JBFMEI010000170.1:0-5058 GCA_040753295.1 Thermodesulfobacteriota bacterium
ACCTATCCCCTATCAGGAATCCGGGACCGGCTATCCTGCTGATCGACGCCCTCACCGGATTAGCAGGGTTCATCCGGCAGGACGCTGGCTGCTAGGCAGCCAGGGCGTAGTTATAATCGTCTGCGATTATATTTAGTTCCCGCCTTTTTTTACGAGCTGACAGGCGCTCGGTATGCAGCTGAAGCTTCTTTATCCCCGTCGAAGCCGTTTCGCCCCCAAAACATGAAGGGACGCAGACAGATTGTAAAAGAACAATTATAGATATAATTTAATGAAATTTCCGATAATTGTCAAGCATCAATGCCGAAATTCAACGCCCTTTTTTAATCCTTTCCATTTCCCGTTTTTGATCCCGGCGCCGGATCGTCTCCCGTTTATCGAATAAGTGCTTTCCTTTGGCAAGGGCCACAGAGATCTTGGCTTTTCCATCCTTAAAATAGAGCTTGAGAGGAATGAGTGTAAATCCCTTTTCATTCACTTTTCCATAGAGGCGTTTGATTTCCGCCTTGTGCAGCAGAAGTTTTCTGGGTCTTAACGGATCATGATTCCCGTAATGGGCAAAGGGATAAGGGCTGATGTGCATCTGATTCACATAGACCTCCCCTCTTTTAATGACTGCGTAGGAATCCTTCAGATTGGCCCGGCCCAATCGAAGCGATTTGACTTCGGTTCCCTTCAGCACCAGTCCGGCTTCATACTCATCTTCAATGAAGTAATTGAATCTGGCCTTGCGGTTTTCGGCAATAATTTTTATGGATGATGATTTCAATTCGGCTACTTTCTTTTATGCAGACAGTTCTGGACCGGACTTGTCCCGGAACCAGGCTTTCCTCCAAAGATTTTTTCCGCCACCAGATCGCTATAGGTCCCGAGCATCCGCTCGGTGACAGCCTCCACCGTGGTTTCTCTCATGATCTCTTTTGCACACTTTCGACAATCTTTCAGATTCAGTTCCCCGATCATCCGTTTGACCATAGGGATAAACTGCGGGTTCATGCTCAACTCGGTGATTCCCAGCCCCAAAAGGAGAGGTACGTGGATCGGCTCCCCGGCCATTTCACCGCACATCGATACTCGAATCTTTTCGCCGGCAGCCGCATCCGCGATCTGCTTGAGCATCCGGATCACAGCCGGATGAAGCGGCCGATAGAGATGGGCTACTTTCGGATTCCCCCGGTCGATGGCCAGAGAATACTGAATCAGGTCATTGGTTCCGATTGAAAAAAAATCGACCTCTTTGGCCAGAACATCCGCCAGAACCACTGCCGACGGCACCTCAATTAAAACACCGATTTCGATGTCCGGATTGCATTCGACTCCTTCCGCCATCAGTTCGTCGGAAGCGATTTTCAAATGATTCTTAGCCTGGATCAGTTCATCATGCCCGGAAATCATGGGGAACATGATTCTTACATTCCCGGATGCTGCCACCCTGAGAATCGCCCTCAACTGGGTTTTAAACACTTCGGGATTCTGCAGGCAATAGCGAATGGCCCGAAGCCCCAGCACCGGATTCTTCTCTTCCTCATATACGGATGAAGACAATGCTTTTTCACCGTTGATATCCAGGGTCCGGATCGTCACAGGCTTCCCTTTCATGACCTCGACCACATCCAGGTATTTTTCAAAAAGTTCATCTTCTGCAGGAAAGCCGGATCGTCCCAGATACTGGAACTCGGTTCGGTAGAGACCCACACCTTCTCCTCCGTGATCCAGAACAGAGACTACTTCTTCAGGAAGCTCGATATTTCCCTGAATTCGGATATGGTGGCCGTCTTTGGTTTTTGCAGGCAGCCGTGAGCTTCGCACCAGCACTGCAACCTGAGCCTCATACCGGTCTTTTTTCCTTTTGTATTCGTATAAGGTCTCCTGACTGGGATGGAGGATGACCAGGCCGGTGGAACCGTCCAGAATCAGCGTGTCTTCATTTTGGGCCAGAAGACTGATATTCCCGAGTCCGAGTACTGCCGGAATTTGAAGGGATCGGGCAATAATACTGGTATGAGAAGATGTCCCGCCATGGTCGGTGACAAACCCTTTGATCCGTTCGAGTTGAATTTGACTGGTTTCCGCCGGCGATAAATCCCGGGCGACCAGGATAACCCGCTTATCGATTTCCTGAAAACTGACCGCGTTGATCCCTTTCAGATTTCTCATGATCCGTTCGCTCACATGGACGATGTCTCTTGCCCGCTCCTTCAGGTACGGGTCCGCCATGCTCTGGAATACGGATTGAAGATCCGATACCACCATTTTCAGGGCCCACTCCGCATTCACCCGCTCCTTTTCAATGACTGCAATGGTCTTCTCATAAAGCATTTTATCTTTAAGTAGAACCACATGGGTTTCCAGAATCTGAGCATGCTCCTGATAGTCTTCAGGAGTGTTCTTAATGATTCCTCTTAACTCTTCAGTTGCTTTCTGAACCGCGGCCTTGAATCGATTCTTTTCATTTTTTAATTCGCTATCTTCAATCCGGTATTTTTCAACAACATCCACCCCTTCCCGATCAACCCGATAGGCTTTTCCGATACATATTCCGGGTGAGCCGATAATCCCCTTTAACCGGATTTCCTTTTTTTTGATTATTGTCATCATCTGCTATTCTCCGAATCCGTTTTCAATGAGAGCCGCCAGATTGTTCATCACATCCTGATCTTCCGGATCCTCCACACGAATGGTGATCGTTGTTCCTTTTTCACATGCAAGAGTTAAGATATCCATGATATCCGATGCATCCACCGATTCTCCTTCCCGGGATATCCATACCTTTGCCTTCGCGGAACACGCCATTTTGGCAACGGCGGCCGCCGCTCTGGCATGAAGCCCCAGATCATTGACGATTACAACAGCTCTTGAGAATGGATCGGGAAGGTCAGTCACGGTGAACCTGTCATAAAATCGGGTTTTTGTATCAGTTGTCTATATATATGTCAAATTCAAATCATTGACAAGGCACCTGATCGCTGATAAAAACGGAACTTATTGGAATTCAATGATAATTTAAATATAAATGAGGGATTTTTTATAAAGAAAGGAGCCATTGAGTGAGCCAGAAAGTACTCATTTTCGGAAAAGATACCTGACCGTATACCAGCGCGGCTCGTGAGGCCTATAAAAGAGAAGGACGGAAGGTCGAATATATCCCGGTGCTGACCGACCCGGAAAAAATGGAAGCCATGCTCAACTATTCCAAGGGATCACGAAAAGTACCGGTTATCGTGGATGGCGACTCCGTATCCATAGGATTCAACGGAAAAGGCTGAGGGGTCTGAAATCCGGCAGGCAGCCGGGTGTGAATCAATTCTTAAACGCAGAAAGGTCGAGATTGTGGAAAACCAGTTTGTCATCAACGATTTCAGGCTGAATGAATCCTGGAGGCTGTTTAAAATCATCGGGGAATTTGTTGAGGGAATCGAAGCGCTCCGCGACCTGGGTCCTGCAGTGAGTATTTTCGGATCTGCCCGGGTTAAACCCAATACTCCCATATACAAAAAAACAGAAGCCATAGCATCCCTTTTCGTCAAAAACCGATTCAGCGTCATCACCGGAGGAGGGAGCGGGGTAATGGAGGCGGCAAACAAGGGAGCTGCCGAAGCCGGCGGAAAATCAGTGGGGCTCAACATTGTTCTTCCCATGGAGCAGAAACCGAATCCATACGCCAATGTCAGGCTTGAATTCAAATATTTTTTTATCCGGAAAGTCATGCTGATCAAATACGCCAGCGCTTATATCATCATGCCCGGCGGCATGGGGACCCTTGATGAACTCTTTGAGGCTGTCACCCTGGTACAGACTCACCGGATCAGACCCTTTCCTATTATCCTTGTCGACTCGGAGTACTGGACGCAGATGCTGGATTGGATTCAAGACAAATTACTGAGGGAAAAAATGATATCTCCGGAAGACCTCGATATCCTTCAGATCATGGACGATCCGGAGGAGATTGTGAGAACAGTGGCCAAACTTGTTATTTTATAATCACTCCGACGATACCGATCGATGCATAAAATCCGCGGATTCTATCTTTATCTTCGGACGATCAAAAAAGAATTGACACTGCTCAAGGGGCAGCTATAAGTTAGCTTTTTATATGCCGATGAAAAAACATGAAACGATGCTTGTTTAATTCTTGACGAAACTGTTTTGTCTCTCATATAAGCATAGCATTTTTTATAATGCTGGTCAGGATCGCGAATGACAGACTGGGGTATTGCCTTGGGCATGACCCATTGACGGGAGGAGATATTGACCATCAAAGGCGAATCGAAGGAAAATGAAGTTCTTCTTGAGATAGAAGATGTTCACATGTCGTTCGGAAAAGTCCAGGCGCTGAGGGGAATCAGTCTTAAAGTCAGGCGTGGAGAGATTCATTCCGTCATCGGGCCGAACGGTGCCGGTAAAACCGTCCTAATGAATTGCATCAATGGCCTGTACCATCCGCAACAGGGAAAAATTCTTTTTAAAGGAAAAACGGTTAACGGACTCAAACCTCACCGGCGCGCCCAGATGGGGATGGCGAGAACATTCCAAAAGGTTGAAGTTTTCGGAGGTATGACGGTACTCGATAATATCCGCCTGGGTCGCCATAACCATTATCGATCCGGCATCTGGAGCGGAGGACTTTATATCGGAAAGACCGCCCGGGAGGAGATCCGGCACCGGGCTTTCATCGAAGAGGAAATCATCGATCTTCTGGAGATCGAAGCCATTCGCCATAGACCTGTGGGAATGCTCCCCTACGGACTCCAAAAACGCGTCGAACTCGGGAGGGCTCTTGCCCTGGAACCGGACCTCCTGATCCTGGATGAACCTCTGGCCGGATTGAATCTTGAAGAAGTGGAAGACATGGCACGGTTCATTCTGGATATCAATGAAGAAAAACGCTGGGAGGTGACCTGTCTTCTGGTTGAGCATGATATGGGAGTCGTCATGGATCTTTCGGATCGTGTCTTTGTTCTCAACTTCGGAAATATGATCATGGACGGCACCCCTGCCGAAGTCCAGAACAATCCTGAGGTAATTAAGGCATATCTTGGTGAAGAGGATTTATATGCA
>JBFMEI010000171.1:0-5052 GCA_040753295.1 Thermodesulfobacteriota bacterium
AGGAAAGGAACCGGGGTGCCAGAATGGCGGTTAGCCAAAAGCCTCTCCCCGGAAGACCGCAGTATAAAAAGGCGGTTACGGTATGGATGCTCACAGCCCAGGGGATCGAGAGATAAATAAGCGGTTTGAGCCATTTGGGCGGTGGAATTCCGTTCCGTTCCGCTTCCAGGATTTTCCAGCCGATGACGATGTTCAGAAGCAAATATCCGTTTAACACGATCATATCCCAAAAGAGCACCGAATTGGGCGTCGGGTACAGCATGACATTTAACACCCGCATCGGCTGGCCGAGGTCCACAAAGATAAAAAGGACGCACATGGTTACCGCAGAGACTGCCAGAAACTCTCCCAGGATGGTGATCTTCCCGAACGCTTTGTAATGATGAAGATAATAGGGAAGGACCAGCATCACCGCCGAGGCGGCGACTCCGACAAGAAATGTGAACTGGGCGATATAAAATCCCCAGGAAACATCACGGCTCATTCCGGTGATGCCTAATCCGAATCGGAGCTGCCACATGTAAAAACCGAATCCGATCCCGATCACCGCAAGTAGGGCCGCCATCCATCCATAATACCGATTGGTTCCTTTTAGTGCTTTCTCAAGCATAGCCACCTCATACAATGTAATAGACGGCCGGGCTGGTGCCCAGGCTCTGTTTTCGCCGAATCGTGAAGTTTGATTTTAACAATTCTCTAACCGGTGAGGCCGGGTTTTCCAGATCTCCGAAAATCAACGCGCCGTTGGAGGCTTCAACACAGGAAGGAGGGAGTCCGACAGCCAGGCGCTCTTCACAGAAGTTACACTTTTCAACCACCCCTTTCATGCGAGTGGGGAATTTGGGATTCAGTTCCTTGATGAACGGCCTGGGATCTCTGAAATTAAAACTCCTTGAGCCGTAAGGGCATGCCGCCATGCAGAATCGACACCCGATGCACCGATGGAAATCCATAAGGACGATTCCGTCTTCACGTTTGAAAGTGGCCTTGGTGGGGCAGGCTCTGACGCAGGGTGGATTTTCACACTGATTGCAGAGGACCAGAAAGGGGAGGTGCTCGATCCGTTCCGGAAGAAAGCGGGCTTCCTCGGCAGAAAATGCATTATGAAATTCTTCTTCCCAGATCCATTTGATTTCATGTTTTTTGTTGTCGATCTTGGGAACATTATGGATTTTATGACACGCCTCGATGATCGGTTCCAAATCCTTTGCGGATTGGAACTTCCGGGTATCGATGACCATGGCCCACTGTTTGGCCTTGAGGGCTTTTTCATTCTTATAAACCTTTGCCGCAGGGGCTTCGCCGTGTCCTCCGGATGCGGCAAAAAGATCGACAACCGGTTTGGCGCCGATGCCAAGCGCAGAAATGCCGGCAATTTTAATAAAGCGTCTTCTGCTGCTTTTCATTCCTTTGTCTCCTTCGGTTTATCAATGTGGCAGTCCCAGCAATACGGGCTCACCGCTACATAATTATGGCATTTGTCGCAAAAGTCGGCCTTGTTCGAATGGCAGTCCAGGCATGTATTGGAAAGGCTCATTTCATACCGCTTTCCTTCGGAAGTCTGATAAATCCGATCGGTGTTCCGGACCACCATATTTCTCCAGTCGTTGAGAATTTGCATATGTTCGGATTTCATGAGGTCTTTCTGAACAATGCAGATCTTCTCCGCCTTGGCTTTATCCGTCAGTTTGGGCTCAGGCGCCGGGGCGGCTTTTCCGTGGTTGAACCAGAACGGGAAGGTCACCAGGGTAAAAAAGAGCGCCAGTCCGAAGATGACTTTTCCTCCGTCGTACATTTTTTTTTCGTTACTCATCTGCTTCCTCCATTCCAGGCAGCGGTTCTCCTCTTAAGTTCGTGGTTCGTTCCTGCTGACCGGGCAGATTCAGTGCATTTGCCACCATCTCATGAACGCCCGTGACGTTGACACCGGGAACCCAATATCCCAAGGAGGCCGGAAGTGCGGCGCGGTCAATGGCACAGATGCAGGCCATCATGTTGACCCCGTGTTTTTCGTGCACATATTTCGCGGCATTGGCTCTTGGAAACCCTCCGATCATGCGAAGATCCATATTTTCACCGGCATTCAGTCCGGATCCGCTTCCGCAGCAGAAGGTCTGTTCCCTGATGGTGTTGGAGGGCATTTCAAAGAAGTTTTTACACACATTTTTAATGATGTATCTGGGTTCGTCGAGAAGCCCCATTCCCCGGGATGTGTTGCAGGAATCGTGAAAAGTCACGATAAGGTTATCGTTCCGGCTCGGATCAAGATCGAGTTTCCCATGCTTGATAAGGTCGGCTGTAAATTCGGTAATATGAACCATTTTGGTGGATTTGGCGTTCTCGAACCGGGTTCCGGTGATCGGAGATACCGGTTCTTCCAGAAAGTCGGCGGGACCGTTCATGGTTCCCATATATTGATGGATCACCCGCCACATATGCCCGCATTCTCCTCCGAGGATCCATTTAACGCCAAGACGTTTGGCTTCAGCATACATTTTTGAGTTTAATCGTTTCATGGTTTCATGGGAGGTGAAAAATCCGAAATTTCCGCCTTCCGAGGCATACGTACTCCAGGTGACGTTGAGTCCGAATTTCTCCTTAAGGTAATGAAAGAGCATCAGGTATCCCATGGCCGTGTAAGTTCCGGGGTCTGCGAAGACGTCTCCGGACGGAGTGATAAAAAGGATGTCCGCACCCTTTTTATTCAGGTTCGGTTCGACTCGGATCCCGGTCTTTTCTTCTATGTCATCAACGAAAAAATCGATCATATCTTTAAACGCATGGGGTTGAATCCCCAGGTGGTTCCCGGTCCGGTAGCAGTTGGAAATGGGGGTTGCGATCCAGTCGATATTAAGGCCGAGGAGATTGAAGATCTCTCTGGCCATGATGGTGATTTCAGCCGTATCGATGCCATAAGGACAGAAGACAGAGCATCGCCGGCACTCCGTGCACTGGAAAAAGTAGTACCACCATTCCTTTAATACATCCAACGTCAGTTCCCGGGCTCCGGCAAGTTTTCCAAACATCTTTCCTGCAGCCGTAAAGTCCTTTCGATAGACGGACCTTAAAAGCTCTGCCCTCAATACCGGCATATTTTTAGGATCCCCTGTGCCGATGAAAAAGTGACACTTATCGGCGCAGGCCCCGCAGCGGACGCAGATGTCCATAAAAATTTTGAAGGTCCGGAAGCGGTCCAGGCGCTGTCGGATTCCTTCAAGGACGATTTCCTTCCAATTTTGCGGAAGTTTCCAGTCCTTATCCAGAGGGTTCCATGGTCTTGCATTGGGAAGCTTCAAGGTCTCGACGCTTTTTGGATTGGAGGCATAGCAATACATCCCTTTGCGGATGATTGAAGGAGTCTCCATCCATCCTGTCTGCGGCGGTCCTGGTTTTATATTTGCAATTATTTCATGGGGTTTAAGATCATCAGCCATTCCTTACTCCTTTTCTTCTTTCGGTGGAGAATCGTCTTCGATTTCCTTATCGACCGGAAGTCCGGCTTCGATCATTTTTTCTCTGAAATCATCTTCATATTCCTGATAGGTATGAACTTTGACCGGGTAATTCCAGGGATTGACGTGGTGGACCGCGCGGTTCGTGTTAGCCAGATTACGGGTCGGGCTCATGAAAATGCCGCCCAGATGCATCAGTTTGCTGAAGGGAAAATACGCCACAAAGATACTGATGAAAAAGAGGTGAACATAGAAGATCCCGCTCACTGTCTTTGGTATAACCGGATGAAAGGTCACCAGGCCCATGGTCAGTTCTTTGACTCCGACGATATCGACCTTGGAGATATAACGCATCAGGATTCCTGAGACAGCCACGCCGATGAGCAAAAAGAGGGGAAAGTAATCAGAGGCCAGAGAAATATATCTGACCTGGGGGATCAGGATGCGCCTGAGTAAAAGGTAGGTGACGGCAGCAAGGAGTGCAAATCCGGATAGAAGAATTCCCGGAACTCCGAGTTGAAGAAATCCGTCTACCTGTTCAAGCCATTGAAGACAGATCGGAACGGGTTCAAGAAAGAATCTGAAATGGCGGATAAATACCGTTAAAAACGAGTAATGAAAAAGAATGGCGCCGAGCCAGAGCCATTTTTCCCATTCATAGGAAAGTTTTGGCCCGTCATACAACCGGCATTTTGTGTTTCTGAAAAGGGAGCGGAAGAGAAAAATTTCCAGGATCATCCGGACCAGGACTCCTCCTCCTGTAGACGGATTGTCGAATGTTGCGGATTTGATCCACGGTAGCGACTTCTGCTGCCCGCAGGTTGAAGGGATCCGGAATGGAACCGGAGATCGCGCCCAGTTCATCACCTTATAGATAAATCCGATGATGAATATCAAAAGAGCCAGGTAAGGGATGAGAATCCCGAATAACACCTGAAGCCCGGCTGCTTCGACCCCTACATAAGCGATCAAAAAAAGGATAATAACCGCGATAAGGGAAGAAATGTAGTGGACATTCATTTACCGTTACCTCGCTTTCGACCCTGTTCCAGCAGCATCTCGGATCTTGATGATTACCCATGCCGCTGTCTGAATTAATGATATTCTTTAATCTCCGGCTCAGCCTGATCCGAATTACAAACCAACCCGGCTCTCTCAAACGCTTTAAACGTACTGTTTCTGACTTCATTTGCTTTGATCTGAAAAAGCTGTTCCCTGCACTCCATGTAGACATCAAAAGCAATGAGGGACAGCTCGTCGATTCTCATTTCGATGGTATGAAGCTCCTTTACAAGCCCTTTTTCCTCTATCTCTTTTTTGAACTCTTCCCGAATGATCTTCTTCAGGGTAAAAACGAATGAAACGCTTTTAGACGGGGAAAATCCTTGAACCGCACGGATGCGTAAAATCGGATCCAGAGAGGCGATGGCGGCTGGAGTGTCGATTCCGTCTATTATTTGATGAATAACAGCTTCAGCACCTTGTCGGAATGCATTTCCGACCGGATTTGCAAAAGGATCTTTCTGGTTTTTAAGAAAGGCAGCCGTATTGGAAGGGTAGGTTTCGAGGAGCGATTCAAAACATTTTTTGATCAGTCCCG
>JBFMEI010000172.1:0-5035 GCA_040753295.1 Thermodesulfobacteriota bacterium
TGCGCAATTCTTTTAACTGCAGGATTGAACCTGCTTTATTCAGATCGAGAGTCATCTTTCCTGAAGTCAAAATCCCTCCCATTCCTGAATCAGTGAGACTGCCGTTGGCCGCGATTCGGACGGCGTCTCCGTCGGCATTGAAGATCAGGTTGAACCGGTTGATATCGAGACGCATCGATTCAGGATTCTTGAGTCGGAATCCGTCTCCGGAAAGTGAAACAGATACTTGTGGCATAGAGACCGAAGCCGTTTTCTCGAAAAAGATGATTTTTGAAGCATTCATCTGATAATCATTAATGACAAGATCAAGAATCGATTCAGTAGTCAATGATCCGCCCAGATCAAAGCTATTCCTCACTTCGCCTGTTTTCAGGATGGGAGAGAGGTGGGTTTCACCGATTAGAATCGACCCTTTCACGGAAAAAAGAGAGGTCAACCCCAGATGGGCATCCGTGATCCGCCGGATGTTATCGGCCCGGAGATGAAAATCCGGGATCCGGATCTTTTTTATTAAAACTGAAGGGTTCCCCTTACTTGCGATGCGGGTTAGCGATGCCGATGAGCTCATTTCGAACTGTTCCGGAAAAAAGTTATCAAACCGAACATTCATTTTCCGTAAGGAAAAATCAATCTCCTCGACCGATGTTTCGCCGGGGATTCCCTGGAGACGGAGGAGAAGCAGGGGAGACGAAGCGCCTGCCTTTTCCACTCGGAACTCTCCGGTCCCTGTAGACAGGTCGGTTCTGAAGGAGGCAACGTCAAGCCGGATTTTTGGAAATCTTCCCTCTTTTTCAGAAACGCTGATGATTCCATTCTTCGCCAGGAAAGGTTCAACCCACTTCAGAACTCCTTTCCCGCTTAAAAAAAGCGGGCCGATCGTCAGGGAAAGGATCGGATTTGAGCTTTTCATTCCCATTAGACGGCCGTGCCATGAGAGATGGTTGACATCCAGGAACCGGATCTCTCCTTTTTCGATAACAATCTCTCCGGGTATCGGATTAAAATACCCCCTATGCCGGGTTGTAAAATCAACGGGACCGGCTTCCGTCTGGGAGGGTTTTTTTCTTAAAATTACTTTTTTACCGTCAATTTCAGCATCAAACTCAATTTTAGAGGAAGCCGTTTCATGAGCGGCGACTTTACACGTAAGAGTTCCCGAGGCATTGACTGGCTGAAATGAAAGATTCAGGAACGGGGATAGAACCGGCATAAAAGAGTGAAGATCCGTCCGGATAAGGCCGGAAAATTGCCGGTCTTTCGGATTTCCGGTAAAACCGGCGGTAATCCCCGGGGCTTGAATCTCCATATTGAAGACGGCGTTCTCCAGATCAATTTCACCCCGGGATCCGAGAAAGTTCTTTCCTGAAAGTGTTATATCTACCCGGGGAAGCCGTTCGCCGTCCAGCACGGCATCTGAAGAGGCAGTGACGGCAACTCCTCCATTCAAAGTTGAAAAATCGACGTCAATCGATCCATCATGAAATTCAACGTGACGGCTGAGCATCCGGTCGTGAATGCGGATCTGTATCGCCTTTACCCGGATACCGGCACGGACGGGAAAGGGAAGCAGGGAAGTCAACGGTCGGTTCCGGCTGACCGGCGGTGGATCTGTTCGGGATTCTGTTCGAATAAGAAGATCTGATGTGGTGAGTCCCTGTTCGGTCCTCACCCATGTCAGGGATGCTCCTTCAGCCTCCAGAGTTGTATTGATAAACCGGGTTCGGAGTATTTCCCACAGGTTAAACTTAAGTCTTGCCGAACGGATCCCTGCAACCGGGGATGGGATAACGGGATTATCAGCCAAGATTTCCAATCCCCGGATCTCGATTCCTTTGTTCCAGGCGAATTCGATCCGGTTCAGGAGGATCCGGCCACGGATAAGTCTGGACGACTGATGCTCGACAAAACTCTTAAAATATCCGGTGGATACCCAATAGGGAAGAAAGACGAGAGTGAAAGATATCAGGAGCATAAAGAGGAATAAGAGGGATGTCACTCCCCATACGAGCCGCCGGACCGGATTTGATCTCTTTTCCATTCGGATCAACCCGCTTTCAGTCCGGTTTCTGGAACCGGAATTCGGGCATCGAAGTCAACGCTGATCCGGATTGCTTTTAACCCCTGAACTCCCGGCAAATCTTCAAGCTCAACCCGTTCGATCTCTCCGGTCAGCAATTTTTCTGATTTTACATATTCAATGTGTCTTAATATTTCTCTTGCTTCAAGAGGATTGGAGTAAACAACAGCGATCTTCCCGGGCTGAGTCAGGCGTTCAATTCCTCCTTTGAGGGTGGCCTTGTCGATTCTGGATTTAATGATCTCATGACGGATGTCATAGGTTCCGTCAGCGTCAAAACGCTTTTCATCGAACCGAAACCGAATGGCCATTGGAGAATCCTGAACCAGAATCAAGTGTGCCGTTTCAAGGGGGACCGGTAGGCGGGGTTTCATCTGTTCGCTCACCCGGGCCAGCATGGCGGCAAGGCGAATCTGCCAGAGGCGGATATTTCTCAAGTACATGGAATTAAACCGAGCGGTCTCGTTCAATGACTCTCCAGCATAAATCAGATAATCGATACCGTCGGTTCGATGCCTTTCAAAGTAATGGGGAAATATGGACTGGAGGGTCTGATCCTCCTGATCCAGAAACGTCGCAAGACGTTCTGCCAGCATCGAAACACTTTCTTCAAATTGTTTCCTCATCCGGTAAACCGTACCGGCTTTAGGATCCATTGAGGACCGGTATTTTGCAACTGAGAAGGCGGTTTCAGAATCGAATCCCTCAACATCATGGAAAAGAACCTCCACCTCTTCCCGGAGGAACTTGAGGATGGATACTTCATCTCCGGTTTTTAAGCCTGTTTCAATACGGCTCAGCCGGGATTCGATTTGATTTCCGAGTTCCTGAAGAATCAAGAGCGGTCTCGACTGGTGCGCCTTCCGAATCACATCCCATGCCAGATGAAGATGTTCGGTCAGGTCGAGTTGAATGGAACGGTTCCGTTCTGTTGCCGAGCCTCGAATATCTGAATTCCCATAAAGGGGATAGACATCTTTGAACACGATGGGCGGCATCTCCCCCGCGTTTCCTTTCAACCGGTTTTCGATATGGCTGATTGCCGCTTTCCGGAACCGCCATTCGACTGAAGGATGAATTGCAGTGCATTGTTCTTTGATAATGGTCTGGATCTGATTCTCAAATGCGTCTAATGCTTTGACGACGGACATGGAGAAAAGGGGCCGGATCTGATCCATGACCAGTTCGTCAATGGGGTTCAGATCCATGGCGTGATGAGACCCTAATACAAGGATACCGATGATCTTTCCTTTGTATGGAAGAGGAGCGATCATCACGGAATGGATCCCCTCCCTGAGAAGCGCCTCTTTCTTTTGAAGAGGCATGGGACCGCCTGCCACATCCGGAACAAGGATAATCTCTTGGGATGCAATGGCTTTTTCATAAAGCGTTCCCTTCACTTCGGAAACAGGAACGTGCATAGAGTCGGCAAAGATGCAGTTCCGGGTCATCCGGGAACCGCTGTTGATGGAAAGGATCTGATTTTCATGAATTGCAGAGAGATCGGCAATGAGATTCGGCCTTCGAAAGAGAGTCCGGAGTCGATGCTGGACGGTTAAAAATCCCTCCTCTGAAACAATCGATGTTTTATCGATAAGGTCCCGTTCCAGTGCGGAAACAACTTCAGATTCGGTGACGTCGACCGCGTGGATGATGACAAACCCGCAAAGCTCGAAATGGTGCGGGGGGAGGATCGTTTTCAAAAATTTAGGATCCGTGAGGTGCGCTCTGACCTGATCTATCTCGAGATTCGAAAGGGGTCTCGGGTCACCATCAGTCCGGACATCGACGAACCGAAAATCGGCGTTCATTTTATAATACCGGTCAAGTCCGGTTTTCGGATCTTCAACAATCCGGATTATCGGATAATCAAAGGGCTGATCGATTCCGTAGAATTTTTTAAGGATGAACAGATAGGCCCGGATGACCCTGCCCAGAGCAAACCGCTCTTTTCCGATATTGATTTTTCCCATGAGACGCCCTTCTTCGCTGATAAATAGCCGGTCGAATGCCGGGGAGACGGAGATGGGCTTCATAATGAAAGGAATTAATGCGGCAACCGCCTCGTTCTCCCATGAAACCAAGGGAAAGAGAAGGCGCATGATACGTCGGAATTGAGGTTCATAGGTTTTTAAGATCGAAAGATCAGAGATGGGTTCAAAAAGGTCAGGCGCCTGTTTCATCAACAGATCGATCTCGAATTCATCACACAGCATCTCGCCTCCGGAATCAGCCTCTCTTTTTTTCAGATAGGTTAAAAGAGGTTTAAAGCTGAGTCTACAGCGAAAAGGAAATTCTCGCAGGATTTCTTCTTCCATAATTCCCCCGGAACCTCATGATTTTATGACCGGAAATATCCATCTCCCGAAACGGACAGGATTAATAATGATACCATTTTTGGATAATTCTTAAAAGTGTCTTTTCGATTTTCTTCTGGGATTTCTCGGAGCCTGATAAGCTTATTTTTAATTTCTTTGTCATGATTTAAAACGATCAATTTAGGTTTTACCTAAATTGAGCGATTGTTGAGTTTGCTGAAGATGCAAGGAAGAGGGTGCCGGGCAATACTGTAGTATGCCCAGCGCCCGATGACGCAGCAGGTTCGGCGAAATCGGCAATCCCAAAGGGTTTTAAATAATGACATCCTTTAAGAAAAGATTGAGACACCTGCTGGGTATGTTTGGAAATACTTTTTGTTAAAATATCCATATGAATTTATTGCACTTAACTTCTTTGTCATTATTTAAAACGCTCAATTTAGGTTTTAGAAACGGCTTTCTTTACATTATGCACCAGGTCTGGTAGAAGGCCGTGCAACAGTGAAAGGCTGAGGATTCGGTATGACTGACCGACTGAGACAAATGACCATGGATTTTTTACTCCTTCTGGTAACCTTCTTTTGGGGATCCACGTTTATTCTGGTTAAAACAGCCGTTACGGTTATCGATGTCAACTCCT
>JBFMEI010000173.1:0-5011 GCA_040753295.1 Thermodesulfobacteriota bacterium
TTAATCCGGGTATGACGGTCCGGCGGATCAATTGTCGAGATCAGGCTTGAAGATAGTCTGGAACGCAATTTGTCATTGAGCTTGGGGATATCCGAAGGCTGGTGCACACTTGTAAAAATAATCTTTTTATCAAAATCCAGGAGGGATTCCAAAATGTGAGACAATTCGATCTGTGTCCGCTCCTTTCCGCTTAAAAAATGGACGTCTTCAAGAAGCAGCACGTCACACCGCCCTTTATACTTTTCCTTAAAATCTTCAATGGTTCTGTTTTTAAACGAATAAATCATCTCTCCGGCAAAGTCTTCTGCGGTCATGTAATATACCCGCTTCACAGGAGATTGAGATAAAATATGGTGTCCCACAGCTTGAGAAAGATGACTTTTTCCCAGTCCTGGATTTGCAAGGAGAAAAAGGGTGTTTTCTTTGGATTTTTGAATGCTTGCCAGGGAAAGGGCTGCAGTATAGGCAAAATCATTGCTGTTTCCGACCACAAATTGATCAAAGGTAAAATCCCGCCTAAGAAGTCTTCCATTATGAGGCTGGGGGATTAAGTCGGGAAGGGGGAGCTGGGGATCAAATTCAAGGTCGTTTTTTTCCCTCGGAGCACCGTTGCCGTTTGATATCTCAATGGTTAATTCATATTCTTTGCCGAATGCTTTACCGATCTCAGCCTTGATCACATCCAGATAGTTGGTCATTACCCGTTTTCTGGAAAAGGCATTCGGGCTTGCCAGTATGATTTGATTCTTTGTGGTTGATTTTTCTTCCAGAGGGTCAATCCACATTCGATAACAATGGGGCGAGATAGATCCTTTCAAATTATTCTTGATTTGTTTCCAGATCATCTTCAGATTTTTCTCGACCCTTCGGTTAATCCATTGATTCAAAAAAGAAAAAAGGTTCTTTTAAACTTTTTTTTATTCAATTTTTATTGATATTGATTGTATTTTCGGAACTGCCGGGATCGCGTTAAAGAGTGAGCATTCAATACGAAAGAAAAAGGGAGGTGTCAAATGGAATGGATCTTGTTTTTCGTCAAGTTCTTAACAATTTCTGAACAATTCATAACTATCTGTTTTTAATTGATATAAATAACATTCTACCGGCAACACCCCCTAAATACTTCAGAATTTAAGAAGCCGGTTTCTTCAAATATTTTAAGCACATCCGATTTGTTCCTGAAAACCGAAATAAAATCATTTCTCTCAAATTCTTTTATTTTCTTTTATTTTCTTTTATTTTCTAAATTATTTTAACTGAAAATCCTCTTTTAAGCGTTTCAGATCCATACGGGTTCGTTATCCGGATCGGTACCAAGAAATTTGTTTGAAATTCTTCCCTATCCTGATTAATATCAAAACAGTAATCCGAATTACATGGTTAGAGCAAAACTCATGAAAAAAGAGATTTTTCATCCGGTTATTGGAATCACCATGGGGGATCCCGTGGGGATTGGTCCTGAAATTTCCCTATCTGCACTTTCCTGCTCATCGATTTACAGGATCTGCAGACCTTTTATTTTGGGTGACTCTAAACTACTTGATAAAGTTAGCAAATCCGTAAAAACAAGTCTTCCTGTGAATTCCATCTCAGATCCTTCTCTGGGCGTATATGACTGAATCCTGAAACCACACGCTGGGGAAGACCAACCGTACGATCCGCCCTTGCCATGGTTCGATACATCTCAACTGGTGTTGAGATGGCGAAAAATGGGGCAATCAACGCCATGGTGACGTGTCCGATCAATAAAAAAGCCCTTCATCTCGCCGGAATCCATCATCCGGGGCACACCGAACTCATCGCAGAATTGACGAATACAGGCGATTTTATAATGATGATGGCCGGAAAACGGCTGAAAGTTACACTGGTAACCATTCATATTCCGGTCAAGGCCGTTCCGAAAGGGCTTTCCGTTGAAAAAATCACCAAAACCATTCAACTCACAGCCGAAGGGCTGAAAACCCTCTTTGGGGTAAAGAATCCTAGAATCGCGGTGGCAGGCCTCAACCCGCATTCCGGTGAAGACGGCAGGTTCGGGATCGAAGAGATGAGTATCATCCGGCCTGCAGTTCTCCGATCCGCCCGAAAAGGGATCTTTATCGAAGGCCCCCTTCCACCCGACACGGTTTTTTATCATGCCCTTCACGGCAGATATGACGCCGTGGTGTGCATGTACCACGATCAGGGGCTGGTCCCTTTCAAACTCATCCATTTTAAAGACGGCGTTAATGTAACATTGGGAGTCCCCATCATCCGGACATCCGTCGACCATGGAACTGCCTATGATATTGCCGGTACCGGGAAAGGGGATCCTGGAAGTTTGCTGTCAGCCATACGGCTGGCGGCCCGGCAAGCTCGAAATACCCGCCTGTCGATCACTACCAGATTTCATTCAAAGAAGAACCTGTAACCTAACTTCAGGTGTAACCATGTCATCCGATTTAATAATTATCCGGGGTGCGAGGCAGCACAATCTGAAAAATATTGATGTCTCAATCCCCAGAAACCGATTCGTTGTCATTACCGGTCTTTCAGGATCCGGCAAATCCACCCTTGCCTTTGACACCCTCTACGCCGAAGGACAGCGCCGGTACGTAGAGTCTCTTTCCACATATGCACGACAATTCCTTGAGCGGATGGAAAAACCGGATGTGGATACCATCGAAGGACTTTCCCCATCCATTGCCATCGAACAAAAAGCCGCGGGACACAACCCCCGCTCTACCGTAGGGACCGTCACTGAAATTTATGATTACCTGCGCCTTCTCTTTGCCCGGATTGGGATTTCGCATTGTTACCGGTGCGGCCGACCCATCACACCCCAAACCCTTGATCAGATCGTCGACCGGATTTTATCCCTCAAAGAGGGAATCCGGATCATCATCCTGTCTCCACTGGTCATCGCACAGAAAGGGACCCATGAAAAATTGTTCAAGCGATTGATCAAGGAGGGATTCGCCCGGGTTCGGATCGACGGGAAGGCCTATGAATTGGAAGAGATACCGGCGCTGGATAAGAATAAAAAACATACCGTTGAAGTGATGGTGGATCGGCTGGAAGTCAAGGAGACCATGAAGAACCGCCTGTCCGACTCCCTTGAGCTTGCCATGGCTCAATCGGATGGAACCGTAATCGTTGATATCATCGGTGAGGCTCCGATTCTTTTCAGTGAGAAAGCCGCATGCATCCCGTGCGGGATCAG
This sequence comes from Thermodesulfobacteriota bacterium, assembly GCA_040753295.1. Classification (GTDB taxonomy): domain Bacteria; phylum Desulfobacterota; class Desulfobacteria; order Desulfobacterales; family UBA2156; genus RBG-13-49-15. Next base: position 3,203 of record JBFMEI010000173.1, read on the forward strand.
TTATCCGGAGCTGACACCAGCAGCATTCTCTTTTAATTCGCCACAGGGGGCCTGTCCAAAATGCGACGGACTCGGCACCATCACGGAATTTGATCCGAACCTGATCATCCCTAACCCGGATCTCTCTTTGCGTGAAGGAGCCGTCGCTCCATGGGCCAATCGAAATTCAGTCTATTTTGCAGAATTTCTTGATGCACTGACCCGCCATTATCATGTTGACATTCACACCCCGTTTAACCGGTTGCCGGAGCATTTTAAACACGTTCTTTGCTACGGTTCCGGAAACGAATCGATTCCCTTCCATTATGAGCGGGGAGCCCATCGCTATCTCTTCCGAAAACCCTTTGAAGGGATCATTCCCAACCTGACTAGGAGGTATACCGATACGGATTCTTATCAGATGCGGGAAGAAATCAAAGAATATATGAATTTTCGGCAATGTCCCGAGTGTCAGGGAACGCGTTTGAAACCGGAAAGCCGATTTGTCCGGGTTGGAGATCGAACCCTCTCTGAAATTACAGGTCTATCCGTCCGGAAAGCCCGTCTTTTTTTTATGGAAATGAAATTATCCGCAAAGGAACAGATCATTGCGCGCCGGATTCTAAAAGAGATCATCGAAAGGCTGGGATTTCTTGACGCCGTGGGGCTCGGCTATCTTACCCTCGAAAGATCCGCCAATACGCTCTCCGGAGGAGAAAGCCAGCGCATCCGGCTGGCCACGCAGATCGGTTCAAAACTGACCGGAGTGCTGTATGTTCTTGATGAGCCCAGTATCGGCCTTCATCAGAGGGATAACCGCCGGCTCCTGTCAACTCTTTTAGAATTGCGTGACCTCGGGAATACCGTTCTGGTGGTTGAACATGATGAAGAAACCATTCGAAGTGCCGATCATGTCATCGATATGGGGCCTGCTGCCGGCGACAATGGGGGAGAAGTGATCTTTTCCGGAAATCCCATAACTCTTGAACAAGAGGAGAATTCCCTTACCGGCCAGTATCTTTCCGGCCGAAAACGGATTGAAATTCCATCAATGCGCCGCCCGGGAAATGGAAAGGAATTGATCATTGAGGGGGCTTCTGAAAACAACCTTAAAAACATTACGGTGAAATTCCCTTTAGGGTGTCTGATCTGCATCACGGGTGTTTCCGGATCCGGAAAGTCGACTCTGATCCTTGAGACGTTGTATCCGGCACTTTCCCAAAAAATTTACCGTGCACGGGTTCGGGCAGGATCCTATCATCGCATTCTGGGGCTTGAGAACGTGGATAAGGTCGTAAACATCGACCAGTCTCCCATCGGCCGGACCCCCCGATCCAATCCAGGGACCTACACCGGTCTCTTCACCTTTATCCGGGAGCTTTTTGCTAAAACCCAGGAATCCCGGACGCGGGGATTCAGGGCAGGTCGATTCAGCTTTAATGTCAAAGGAGGGCGATGCGAGGCTTGTGAAGGAGACGGGATTATAAAGATTGAAATGCATTTTTTACCTGATGTCCATGTGGTCTGTGATGTCTGCGGAGGAAAGCGATACAACCGTGAAACCCTTGAGGTCAGATACAAGGGAAAAAATATCTCCGACGTCCTTGACATGACGGTAAATCAGTCGCTCTTGTTTTTTCAAAATATCAAGCAGATTAAAGCCAAACTCCAGACTTTGTTTGAGGTGGGAATCGGATACATGCGTCTGGGGCAGTCGGCCACAACACTCTCCGGAGGAGAAGCCCAGAGGGTTAAGTTATCGCGGGAATTGAGCAAAAAGGGGACCGGAAAAACGATTTATTTCCTGGATGAACCCACAACGGGTCTGCA
>JBFMEI010000174.1:0-4984 GCA_040753295.1 Thermodesulfobacteriota bacterium
TTTTCTTCGGGTTTTCGAGGGGAAGGGGGTCACATCTTCCATGGCATTTTTGAACAGATCATGGTCGCTGGGATCTGCCTCAAGCTTTATTACCGGCTTCGGATCGGGTTTGCGGAATTTGGGAGAATCCCGGTCGGGAAATTTTCCGATAAAAGATTTAAGATCTTCAAGGGATCGAATAATATTATCGGTCGGCCGAGGTTTCATTTGACTTTCGGTTTTCCACTGAATTTGATACGGATAATTCAAAATCTATCAACTTTCAGCATGAAGGTCAATGCATCCATGAAAATCGGATCCATGGAATGGAAGCGACTTCTTTGCGATGGCGCGGCTGCCATGGGAGTTTCTGTGGGAAGCCATGAAGCCGGCCTTATTTCGATTTATGCCCTTGAGCTGATGGCGTGGAACCGGAAAATGAACCTGACTGCAATTTCAGATCCGCTCGAAATCGCCGTAAAGCATTTTCTTGATTCCATGGCATGCATCCCTTTTTTGCCCGGGATCGGGAAGATCCTTGATATAGGGACCGGAGGAGGGTTTCCCGGAATCCCGGTTAAAATTTTAATTCCAGCCCTTCACGTCACTCTTGTCGATTCCATCCGAAAGAAAACCACATTCTTAAAACATGTGATACGGACGCTGAAACTCGACGGAGTTGATGTGCTCCATAACCGGGTGGAGTCGCTGTCCGGCCGGGAAGGGATGGCTGACGGCTTTGATGCAATTCTTTGTCGCGCCCTTTTTCCCCTTGAGGAGCTGTTCGAAAAGTCCCTCCCGCTTCTCAGAAAGAACGGAATCATCATCTCATGGAAGGCAAAACCGGATCCGGATGAATTGAGGGATATTCAACAAAAAGCCGCAATCCGGGGATTTGAGATCCGGCTCAACCCTTATACACTCCCGTTTCTTGATCTTAATCGAACTCTGGCACGATGTTATCGATCCAATTCCGATTTACAATGAGTGTGGCAATGAGTTGACAAAAAGAGTTGTGGGGTGATAGTCCTATCGCTACTGAATAGACACTGAATTGATTAACCTGAGCAAAGGAGAGTCGAGTATGAAAAAGATGAAATGGATGATTTGTGCCTCATTGATTATTGCCTGTTTTCTCTTTTCCCAATCTCCTGTTTTCGGTCAGGCAAAACCGATTGAATTGACCTATTCCAATTTTTTTCCGGCTCCCCATAAAAACGCGGTCTTATCCGTGGAATGGGGAAAGGAAGTTGAAAAACGGACCAACGGAAGGGTTAAAGTCACGGTCTTTCCCGGAGGGACATTGACACCAGCCGGCCAGTGTTATGACGGCGTGGTCAAAGGGCTGTCTGACCTGGGCCTGTCGGTTCTGGGATATACCCGGGGCCGGTTTCCCCTAACCGAAGTCATTGACCTTCCTTTAGGGTATCGAAACGGCCTGGAAGCCACCAAACTTATCAATATCTATTTCAAGAAATACAAACCCAAAGAGTTTGACGATGTCAAAGTCATGTATCTCCATGCCCATGGCCCCGGACTCCTTCATACCAAGAAAGCGGTTGCAACATTAGAAGATCTCAAAGGATTGAAGATCGCGTGCCACGGCTTAAGCGCCAAGATCGTGACGGCTCTGGGAGCGGTTCCGGTGGCCATGCCCATGCCGGAGCGATACGATGCCATTCAAAAGGGAGTTGCCGAAGGCGGCGTTTTTCCTCAGGAATCCCTTAAAGGGTGGAAGCTTGCAGAGGTTGTGGGAAATACCACGCTAAACTACGGATCCGCCTACACCACAGGATTTTTCGTGGTCATGAACAAAGAAAAATGGAATTCTCTTCCTCCGGATATTCAGAAAATCATTGAAGGGATCAACGAAGAGTGGATTGTGAAAACCGGGCAGGGATGGGATGATATCGACAAGGAAGGAAAAGCTGCGGGAGACGCCAAGGGGCATAAAACGATTTCCCTCACCAAGGAAGAGGATACCCGATGGGCAAAGCTGGTCACCCCGATTATGGATGACTATGTGAAAGCGATGAAGGAAAAAGGGCTCCCGGGCGAAGAAGCCCTGAAATTCTGCCAGGATGAACTTAAAAAGCTCCAGAAGTAAATATCTAAGGGAGGGGGGCCTCCCCCTCCCACAAACAGGTGCCGCATGGAGATGATTTCCAAAACAGTACAGGGATTGAGCAAGCTGTTAAATGTCATTGCTGGAATCAGCCTGACCTTCATCATGCTCATTACCATCACGGATGTGATTCTGAGATCCTTCCGGAGGCCCATCACCGGAACCTACGAAATCGTCGCGTTTTCCGGAGCAGTGGTCATCGGGTTTGCCGTCCCGCTCACAACCCTTGTAAAAGGGCATGTGCTGGTCGATTTTTTTGTTTATAAGTTTTCAAAAACGGTCCGGAATCTGTTTCACATCATCACCCGGTGCATGGGTCTTTTCCTCTTTTCTCTTCTGGGCTGGAATCTGGTCAAAATGGGGATAGATCTTCACCGGACCGGAGAGGTCTCGCTGACCCTGCAGATTCCGTATTACCCCGTCGCCTTCGGATTGGGGTTTGCCTGTTTTATCCAGTGTCTTGTTCTCATCACTCATATCCTGCAGGTTATCGGAGGGAGCTATGAGTGAAGTGGTGGTCGGCATCCTTGGGTTGACGCTGGTTCTTATCCTTTTTCTGACCGGGATCGAACTCGGGTTTGTCATGGCCCTGGTGGGATTTCTGGGATTCAGTTATATCGTGTCACTGAAGGCAGGCCTGAATCTTCTGGCCAAAGATTTTTTTGACGTATTTGCTTCATACGGATTTACGGTCATCCCTCTTTTCGTCCTGATGGGGCAGATCGCTTTTAATGCCGGAATCGCGAAGCGGCTCTACGACAGCGCCTATAAATTCATCGGCCACATTCCCGGAGGACTCGCCATGGCCACTGTGGTCGGGGCTACGGTCTTCAAAGCCATCTGCGGCTCTTCGCCGGCAACCGCCGCCACATTTGCCAGTGTGGCGGTGCCGGAGATGGACCGGTACAACTATGATAAAAAGCTCTCCACCGGAATCGTGGCTTCAGTGGGGACCCTCGGAATTCTCATGCCGCCTTCCGTCACCCTGATCATATTCGGGATCATCACCGAACAATCCATCGGAAAGCTCTTTTTAGCCGGGATTCTTCCAGGGCTCATCATCGCTTTTTTCTTCATCTGCATCATTTATATCTGGTGCAAAACCAATCCCTCCCTGGGCCCCAAAGGAGATAAATCGACCTGGAAGGCGCGGATTGCCTGCCTGCCGGAAGTCCTCTGGGTGGTGGTTATTTTTTTCCTGGTCATCGGCGGACTCATGAACGGATTCTTTACCCCCACCGAAGCCGGAAGCGTGGGAACCTTTGCCGTATTGCTTCTTTCCATCCTGAAAAGAGATTTAAACTTTAAAAGTTACGTCAAATCGATTGTCGAATCTCTTCGGACCGCCTGCATGGTCCTCATGCTCATTGCCGGCTCTACGGTCCTTGGACACTTTCTCGCCAGAACCAAGATCCCCATGATCGCAGCCGACTGGATCATCTCGCTTCCATTAAACCGGAACCTGATCATGATCATCATTGCGGTTATTTATCTGATCGGCGGCTCCTTTATCGATGATCTCGCGTTTCTGGTCCTGGCCACCCCGATTTTTTATCCGGCAATCATCAAGCTGGGATATGATCCCTTATGGTTCGGCATGATCATCGCCATTACCGTCATGATCGGTGTCGTGATCCCGCCGGTCGCCATCAATGTCTTTGTGGTCAGAGCCATCACCAAGATTCCGTTTAACATAATCTATGCCGGAGTCTATCCGTTTCTCTTAAGCCTTCTGGTCTGTGCGCTCCTCTTGTTTTTATTTCCCCAGATCGCAACCGTTCTCCCCAACACCTTTATGAGGTGAGCGCTCTGGATAACGGTGAATGAAAATCCTTTTCGGTGTTCAGGGGACCGGAAACGGCCATATCACACGCTCCCGTGAAGTCGTGCGGCATCTAAAAGCCAAAGGACATGATCTTCGCGTCATCTTCAGCGGCAGAAGACCGGCACTTCTTGGGGAGCTCAATGATTTTGAACCGTATGAATATCGCCAGGGGCTGACCTTTTCAACCCGCCGGGGCCGGATTCAATACTTAAAAACCGCGACTCGCCTGAACCTTCCCCGTCTTTACCGGGATGTCTGCGCATTCGATGCATCCCGTTTCGATCTGGTCATTACGGATTTTGAACCGGTAACGTCACGGATCGCAAGACGCCATGGGATCCCCAGCATCGGCATCGGCCATCAATACGCCTTTTCCTATAAAATTCCGATTGCCGGAGAGAACCCGGCAACCCGGTGGATGCTTCTTCATTTTGCACCTGCCCGATACCCTTTAGGGCTCCACTGGCATCATTTTGATCAGCCTCTCCTTCCTCCGATTGTGCCAAGGAACCTGCACCGGAGTGATTCTCCGAAATTCGACAAGATTCTGGTCTATCTTCCTTTTGAATATCTTCCGGACGTGACTCGCCTCCTTGGAACCATCGCCTCACATCAATTTTATATCTATGCGCCGGTGCTTCAAAACCGGGACATCGGAAATCTTCATTTTCGACCCATATCCAGACGCGCGTTTCTAAAGGATCTCACAGAGTGCGGGGGCGTCATTTCAAATGCCGGGTTTGAGCTTCCCGGCGAAGCCTTTCATCTCGGGATTCGGCTTCTGGTAAAACCTCTTTCAGGACAGTTGGAACAGGCATCCAATGCCCTGGCCATCAAGATCCTGGGATGGGGATCGGTGGCGGAGCATCTGGATAAAAACAGGATCGAGAAATGGCTTACCTCTCCTTTGCCTGCTGCGGCACAATACCCGGATACGGCCAAACTGATGGCCGACTGGATCGATGACGGCAACTGGGAGGATATCGCTGGACTTTGCAGACAGGCGTGGGGGATGACGCGGTTTGGGGAGGCAGGGGGATGAGGCATGAAGAACG
>JBFMEI010000175.1:0-4961 GCA_040753295.1 Thermodesulfobacteriota bacterium
TCTGGCAGATATCTTTGCATGGGAGAAGAATTACGATAAAGGGATCTCCACTTTAAAAACCTTCCTTCCCCTTTATCCGGAGAACCGGGAGATCCTGGTCCGGATCGCCAAATATTCGCTCTGGGCCAACGACAAAAAAGAGGCCATCCGTTTCGCCGACGCGGTTTTAAAAAAAGATCCTTCAGACAAAGAGGCGAACGATATTCGATACAACGCCCTTTTCATCCACTCCGTTGAAGCCTATGCCGGCTATTCTTATCTGGACATCAATGACAATATAGACGGCCAAAACGGTTTCCTCGGACTCCGGTACAAACCGGAGCGGGGAAAGAGCTTTTACGGACAGGTGGATTATCTGAACCGGTTTGACCGGGAAGAAGGTCGCGTCATGGCGGGCGGGGCCTATCCCCTCTCACCAATCTGGGGGGTTTCAGGGGAAGCCGCTTTCTCACCTGATGCCGAAATCTACCCCATTATCTCAGGGAGATGTGAAGGAATCTACTCCGGGATATCTTCCCTGGTGCTCTACGGCGGAATAAACGGATCCCACTACCAGGAGGCCGATCTTTACGGGCTTTCCATCGCAGCCGAGTATTATTTTTCCGGCCCTTTCGCCCTGTTTACAAGGATCGGTGTTTCGAATACGGATTTCGGCGAGGGGGACGACTCCACAGATGCTTCATTTTTCATCAAACTGACATGGTATGCTACGGATCATAACTCTCTTTTCGGATATTTTGCCTATGGAAATGAACCTTACATGAACAGAACCATCGACCAGATCGGTAAAATCGAAGCCAAGACCTACGGAGTCGGAGCCAGGTATTTCTTCTATCCCAACATGGGTGTGGCCCCCCGCATCGAGTATCAGAACCGGCAGCGGGATACCCGGTACCTTGAAACCGCTCTCGAGCTTCTCTACCGCTGGTAAGACGATTTCAGCGCTGCGTCTCCTTTGCCCAAAGATCCCGGTAGCTCTCGTAGTAATGAACGGCAAAACCCCTGAACGAAGCGAATTCATGAAACTGGGATCCGGCTTTTTTCATGACATCGTGCAGATCCCGGATGCTTTTTCGTGCAAAGGATAGCTTTGTGGAGGGGATGAAGGTTTTTCCGGTCTGGGCCAAATAGAAGCCCTCCTTTTTCACAACCGGTTTCCCGGACGCAATCCACCGGAGCCTGACCCTGGTTTTTCCCAAGGAACTTATCTCGATCACCGAATCCCCGGAGCCTTTCCCGAATTCAAACATGGTTTCATCCGGAAGTTCAAAAGTCTCCAGGCCGACGAAAACCGTTTTTCCGTTTTTTGCAGCATACCGGAGTTCATCCGCGGCATGAGTGATCAGACCGTCCGTGCCGTATGCCTCGGTCCGGTAATCCATGATTCCCACATTGTCCACAATATCCAGTATCCACTCCGAAAGCGGGCGCCCGTGCAGATCGGCGGCAGGTTCGAAGAATTCGTTTTTTCCATCAAACCAGAATGGAATATCGACTCCGAATTCAAGCCCTTCCTTTTCCACCGCAAGTTTTATTTTTCTTAATAGCTCCAGATACTGGGACATGACCGATTCTTTTTCAACTCCGGAAAAATTCGGAAGCAGATACGGCTCAACATCATACCGGACACCGTCAAAACGTTCACTGGAATTTGCAGACCGGTTATACCGGATCACAGCATCAAGGACCGCCAGGACCTGGTGGTGCTTTTCTCTCAGGGCGAAATCCGGGGCTCCGTCCAATGCAAAAACCCGGATACCGGATCCATGGAATAAAGAAAGAATGGGCCGGAGTCCGGATGGAGACCACTCCACTTTGATGGTCTTTCCGGTTGTTTTGAGTTTATAGGGGATCTGCAGAAAAAGATCGGTGATGCGGGTTATGCGGCAAAATTCAAGCACCTGGTTCTGCCGCAGGCTGTCGCCGAAAAGCTCTTCAGTGTTCCAGAACCAGAGCCCTTTACGGGAAGCGGGCGCAGCCTCTGTTTTCCTGGAAGGCGCAGGAAAGCGGACTTCTTTATGAACGGCAAAGGCAACATCCCCCAGCTCGATTTCCCCTTTTCCGGATCCGGCCAAAAATACCAGATTCGCAAGCGCATCCCGTTTGACATCATGCCGGATCATTTCCAGAGGTATCCATGCCCGCTGCCGGAACCGGGTGACTTTTCCTTCGGGAAGAAAGGCGCCGATCTCCCCCACTTGCACGGAGTCTTCCTTTTTTTCCCATACCGCATCCGCCACCTGGAATCTGACCTGCTCCCCACCGGTTTCGCCCTTGACGCTGAAGGTGAGATACTTAAAAGGAGTGGCATCCAGAAAGACCCGGTTAAAAGGAGTGGCCTTGAAATCAAACAACTGAATCCGAAACCCCGCATAAGACCCGGGTGCGCATCTATAGGAAAAGCGCAATCCGGAAGTGTCGTCTTCCATGCGGTCAATGGTCACCTTCGATTCGGACGGAGGCTTTGAAAACGCATTGAAATATCCATTGAGCCGGTTGGTATTTTTCCCCTGGAAATCATCCAGGATGAAGATCCCGTCATCAAATGCCGGGATGCGGCTTTTCGGAATAGCAGGCTCTGCAATGACCGGTTTTTCTCGCCGGACATCATAGAGAATCAACACATCTCCCTTTTCTTTATGCAGAATACCGACAGAAAGATACCCGATTTCCGATGGACTTCCCAGACCCCAGTGGGACAGATCGATTTCAGCACCCGGATGAGAGGATTCGGCAGAAGCAGGGAGAGGATGAACCACGGCTAAGCACAATAAAAAGCAGCACCAAATCGAGAGATTCCCCTTCCCCATTATAAAAAAATATCATCGAGCAGGATTCCGGTCAATGCAATTTCCTTTAAATTGTGCTAAGTTTACGACCGTTGCCGGACAGGACAACTCTTGAATTCCAAAATCTGATTTAGCCGAGAAAGGATATGTCATGAAAGATTCGTTGCGGACCGGGATTTCGTTCGGGCTGACATCAGCAGTCATCACCACGCTGGGGCTCATGGTCGGGTTGCATTCCGGAACCCACTCCAAGGTTGTCGTTCTTGCCGGGATACTCACCATTGCCATTGCCGATGCCTTTTCAGACGCTCTGGGAATCCATATTTCCGAAGAGGCTGAAAATGTTCATACCCCAAAGCAGATCTGGGCCTCGACCATAGCCACATTCGCCGCCAAATTCATCTTTGCCATGACCTTTATTGTTCCCCTGATACTCCTTCCCTTGTCTTCAGCCATCTTCGCCAGCCTCATCTGGGGCATGCTTATCCTCACAACCCTAAGTTATGTCATGGCAAAAGCCCAGGGGGAAGCCCCCTGGAAAATCGTCGGGGAGCACCTGATGATTGCCCTGGTTGTCATCGCCATCACCCACTGGATCGGCGACTGGATCGGCGAACTGGGGACGAAGTGGCAGGTGTAGAGGCTGGAAGGCTGGAAGGCCAGAAGGCTGGAAAGCCAGAAAGCTGGAAAGCCAGAAAGCCAGAAGGCTGGAAAGCCAGAAAGCGGGAAGGCTGGAACTTTTAAAACATCATTTTCTTGCTTTCAAACCTTCAAGCTTTCTAATTTTTCCGGCTCAAGGAAGCCTCTATGATCGTCATCCCGGGCTTGACCCCCGCTATGCACGGGATCTTCGACCGGGATCCAGTACTGGAAGAAGTTCAAAATTGGGAAAAGAAATCAGGAGAATAGGGAGGAAAGATAGCGGAGGTAAATACTCGGTGAAACGGCATGAAGATCTCTGCTCAAGCGAACAGCTTTGTCTGCAATGCAGATGATCCGCCCTTCCTTGATGGTAAATTTTGAAAAAAGCTTTTTAAATCTTTCAATATTCGATCCCATTGCCAACCCCGGCGTTTTACTGAGTTTTATCTCGATCGGCCAGAGCACCTGGTGGGATTCTTCTATTAAAAGATCGATCTCGAGGTTGTTGTTGGTTCTTAAATAATAAAGACTTCCTCTTTTCCCGCAGTTGAAGAACAGCTTTACGGTTTCCTGAACGACATAATTTTCAAACAACGCGCCGGCCATGGGGCCTTTCAAAAGATGCTCAGTCCCTTTTAGTCCGACCAGATAGCAGACCAGGCCGATATCCAAAAAATATATTTTTGGGGCTTTGGTCACCCGTTTGCCGAGATTTGAATAGTATGGCGGCAGAAGATAAATGATCCGGCTGGCTTCCAGGATGGACAGCCATGTTTTAACCGTCGGGACACTGACCCCCAGGTCATTGGCAAACTGTGACATATTGAGAATCTGTGCACATCGACTTGCCAGAAGCTGCATGAATCGTTGAAAATCGCGGAGATTTCCGACATTATAAAGGCTTCGCACATCGCGCTCCAGATAGGTTTGAACATAGGCTCCATACCAGGACGAAGCATCCAGTTCCGGAAATACCGTCAGCTCCGGATAGGATCCCCTGAGAGCGGCATGGATAAATCCGTCCACCGGAGTTTTCAACTTCAGGACTTTTATCTTTTCATCTATTGAGAATGGAAGCAGATCCAGCAGGGCAATGCGTCCGGCCAGGGAATCACTTAAATTTTTAATCAGCGAAAACTGCTGAGATCCTGTGAATATATAAACTCCCTTCTCTCGCCGGTTTTGATCGATGTTCATTTTAATATAGGACATGAGATGCGGCACCCATTGAATTTCATCCAGTATCACCTTTTTTCCTGATTCATCCAGAAAAAGTCGTGGATCTGAAGTCGCCCGCTCCCGGTTAAGGGGATCGTCAAAGGTGAGGTAGGCATAATCCTTCAGCGTATTCGTCAAAAGCGTGGTTTTCCCGGATTGCCTCGGTCCGGAAATCACGAGACTGGGAAACTGACTCAGAGCCTTCTTGAGAACCGGTTCGATATTTCGGTGGATATATTTCATGGCCATAGATTAATTCGTAATGACTTTAATGTCAATACATTTTTAATTTTTCAATTTAATATTGTATTT
>JBFMEI010000176.1:0-4955 GCA_040753295.1 Thermodesulfobacteriota bacterium
GTTCCACATCCAGGCAATGGCTTCATCCGGACTTAATGTATGGGACCGGTAAATCCGGTCCGACGTCAAGGCATCATAGGTATCTGTTATTCGAAGAATCTTTCCGAATAATGAAATTTTTTTTGTAAAAAACATCTTCGGGTACCCGCTGAAGTTTTCGTTTAAATGATGTTCAAACGGGCCGAGGATCAGTCTTGATCTGAGATCCCGTGATGCCTGCATTTTTAAAATCCGGGTCACACCGATGAGAGGGTGTTTGCGGATGAGATCCCACTCATTGACATCAAGTTTATCCGTCTTCATCAGAATATTCTTTGGAACTTCTACTTTCCCCAGATCGTGAAACATTCCACATACGGTTAATTGTTCCAGAAGGATTCGAGACAAACCGATCCGGCGACCCAAACACAAGGAAAGGAATGCGACATTCACAGAATGGGTGAACGTATAATCATCGTAATCCCTGATTGTCGTTAATCCCAGGACAAGGGATTCATCCTGAATGACCACATCCACCATGGTCTGGGCCAGACGCCTGGCTTTTCGGATTCCTGCAGCGCTCTGTTGAGATACCTTCTGGGTCACCTCCTTGACGGTGGCGACCGTCTGGGAATAGGTTTGACGGGCAATCTCTTTTCGGCGCATATTCGAATCGGAAAAGTCACGATTGACTTCTTTTTGAACTTCAACCCACCCGATATTATATGTTTTAAAATTCTCCTGAATCCAGGAAAAGGGATCGCCTGCCCCGACGGATTTGCTCAGCACTTGTGCAAAGATGACCAGTTCGGCAGAGGACGCCTTCATGCAGGAAGGGTGAAAGCGAAATCCACAGATTTGTCTCTGGGTAAGATAGTCGAGCATATCCTGGAGTAGAGATTGAACATCCCGTCCGGAGAGAATTTTTTCTCCCTGATAGTAGAGCCGTCCGCGCCAGAGGAGAATATCGATAGGATTCCCTGCCGATGAATCGATCAGGATCTTCTTGAATTTGGCGACGGCCTCTTTCACCAGTTGATTGTTTTCCTGATGGATTTTAATCGCCTGCAACAGGTTATGAAGTGTTTTAATGAAAGTTGTCCCTGATTCGTATGAGTTGCGGGTGAGCCCTGACATCCTCAATCTCCTAATCGGTTTTGACGATGGCGCGAAGCGCGCGTCCGGCAGCGATCCGGATTCCCGGGTTAGCGCTCCTGGAAGCATTTTCCAAAACACTCAAGGCCTCAGGATTTCCAATGGCAGCCAGGGACATGGCGGCACCCTGCCGGTTTGCGGACAGACGTTTTGAAGGCAGCCATCCCGGTTGCATCAGCATTTTTTGAAGAAATGGAATCGACCTGATTGTTCCGCATCTTCCAAGTGCTTGGTAACACTCCAGGAGATCTTTTTTTTCGAACTTCCCGGACTCTTTTTTTTCAATATATGCCGTCAGGAGTTTTTCGGCTTCCGGATTTTTCTCCCGGCCTGCGAACGTTAAAATCAGACGGCGGATCGAATCGTTTGGATCATCAACGAAATGAAACACCTTTAAAAGGTTGGACGGATTTCGTCGGAGCAATCCCTTGATCGCTTCGTTTCGAACCAGAGGTGAGGAATGCCGGGTAATGTTCATCAGAAGTTGATCCGCATTTTCAGTCCGGATGATGCCCAGCATATAGACAAGTCTTTGCACCAGATTCTCATTCGGACTGCTGAGAAGCGCAGTCAGGGGTTGAATGTCTTGAGATGAGAGTTTGATAATGACATCATTGCAGATCTGTTTGATATGAACGGACTTTGTTTTCAGCATGATGGCGGCAAGGGAAGAGACGGCGCCAGGGGGCAATAGGAACAATATCTTTTTGAGTTGAATGACTTCATCCGGGCTTAAGTTGAAATGATCGCCGAGGGATTTAAGGGTATCTTCCGAGTAAATCGATATGAAGAAATCATCCAGAAATTCAGACAAGAGGGTATGGGTTGACTTCTCTTTTTGATAAATCCGGTCAAGAGAATCAAGAATAGTATAAGCGAATTTAAAATCCCGGCTTTTTATGAATTCGATGAATTCTTCTTTAATAACCTCAGTTGCGATTTTCCAACCTTCGATCTCTTCCTGATCAATAAGATTATCCAAAAGGATATTTAAAAAATCGATTTTAACATCCCGTTCATCCTCGGTTCGAACCATCTCTTGAATCTGAATTTCTTCCCGGGGTGTAATTTCAACCTGAGAGATAGATATCGGGCGCCAGGACTCGTCGATTGATTCTCCGGCTTCGAGACCTCCTCTATCTGCTGATTCTTCTGCTTTAGGATTTATTTTAAAATCATCCGATGATTCGACTCCCCAATAGAAATCCGAGACCAGGTAGTTGATGTGGGAGAACTCTGCTTCCCAGAATGCGGTCACCAGGTCTCCCTCCGGTTCGGTGGATAAAACCCAATATTTATTGATAAGTTTTAAAAAATCGAATATCTCTAAGGGTTGAATGCCGTCTTGGAATTCAACCCATTTCAATCCATCCCGGTAGAAGATTGCCGGCAGATTTCCTTCTGAAGCGGTTTCCGAATAGATTTCATCTCCCTTAAAACAGATCCTGTTTTTTTCAATTTCCAATCTGAGGGGGCCATTACGGTTCAGATAGGTTACCAGAGGATTTTGAAACTGCTCCATGGATCGCTTGCGGTTTTCATGACCTTCAGGATAAAGATTATAATTCTTGATCGCAAGGATCAGCGATGTAACCACACGCTTGGCCATCTGAAGTTGTGGATCGTCACTCGCGATATCCGGGGTTTCCATGGACCACTTTCCGTATTATCCGGTGTGCGCCTGAATTCTGAATATTGAAGATGATGAATCGGCAAATAATTATCTACTCACAATTCTACCGAAATAAGACGTTTTGTGTCAATGCTAAAGACGATCAATGTCCTGGCAGTATTAATTCGAGTGACTGTGAAGCAGATAAATCCGGATAGCGACTATTCTGCTATGGAATGATCAGGAAGGGCTTTACGATGGCATTCCCTCTGTGGTCGAGGACCTTCAGCTTCCATTCACCGATACTGTGATGGTCGATAAATCCGAAAAACCCTCGACTGATTTTGAGCCAGACGCCGAGTTTTTTACATTCATGATCCGCCATCTTCCTGGGTATTTCAAGATCCCGCAAGATGCGATGTTTGATTTTTCCTTGGGGGTTGATCCAGTGGAAATCAAATTCGTATCTGCCCGGTTCAAATCCGCAGCAGGTCAGTATGGCATAAACCTTATGGTTGGCCTTGAATACGGCGCTTTCGCTTTTATGAGATCGCCCGGTCAGCTCCAGCTTTACGATCATCGGTGTCAATCCGTGAATAATAATTGAAATCAGTTAGGGCTGTTAAGAATCGTTTCAGTTGTGATTCGAAGGAAATCGAATAGCCGGTCTGTATCATAAATAATTTAATCTGAAAATTGGAATGATAGGTCTTGACTTTTATTTTATCTTAAGTACAAAGAACAACAGTTCTAACTGCAACCGGATCATAAATCAGGAAGGAGGAGGAAAAGTCAGATGAAGAAGTTACGTCTGTTTCTGTACGTGCTGATTACAACCGTGATTCTCGGGAGTGCTGTGATGGTCGGTGGGTCATTTATGATGGCCTGTAATGGTGGAGACGATTCTGGTGCATGTGCAGGCTATGGAGAAAAATGCGGCTCAAGTACCAGTAAAAATACTCCCTGCTGTCAAGATCTATACTGCAGAGATTTCGGTACTTGGCAGGGGCATAAATGTGTTGACTACTAACAAGCCTTTTAAAATTATCTGAAGATATAGCTATTGAAGGTTCATCTTTTAGGTCATAACTGAATCAGGGTTTAAGAATTTTATCGATATATGTGATGAAGGGTTTTACGTGCTCGTTATATGAGCACCTTGAAAATTACATCAATTGTTTTGCAAATTTTTTCAGTTCCCGGGATGCCCAGAGGGACTCATAACGGGAAGGATCCGGAACCGGAAGCGATAAGCCTTTCATCACAATATCGTAAGCGGATTTTTTATCCTTAAAAATCTTATATTGTAAATCCGCTAAAAATAAATAGTTCAAAGGTTCATCCGGAGCAACTCGAATCGCTTCTTCGTAATATTTTTTTGCCATCCTGCTGCTTCCCCCCAGTAGTGCCGGAACCTCCTGTTCGATTTTCCCAAGCATTCGATATGCTCCCCCATGGGCATATCCCGGATCAAGTTGACAACTTTTTTCAAAAAGCGCTTTCACGGTTTTTAAGGTAAAAAACATCTTTATGACTCCGACAGTCTGCCCATAGAGGGTCATATTGACTGCGGTCCAGAAACAAGAGGAAGCGGAGTTGGGATTTAATTTTAAAGAGATAAGGCCGGCATCCCTCCCTTCCGCAAAAAGCTTCTTTTTATCTTCTTTTGATTTTGCGATGAAATATCCCGCAAAATAGCAGGCCATGGAGACTCGCCATGCGGTTTCAGGATCTCCCGGATCCGATGCAAAATAGTCTCGATACAATTGCAATGCTTCAACAGCATTTGAATGGGAAAGTCGAGATAGAAAAAGACGGTCTGCCGGCTCATAATTTTGCTCAGCAGAAACAGGGCTTATCAGACATAACAAGACGATCCAGCCTGTGATGATTGCCGGCGACTTTCGTATTGTTATCTTTTGTATCAGGTTCATTGCTCTCTGCAGGGTCGGTTTCTTCGGGTTTTGGAAATATGGAGCGCCAAAATAAAAGCAACTCCCAGCATGGGGATGCTGATCCATTGGGAGGTAGAAAGGGATCCCCAGATTCCGCGAATCGTATCCCCGCGAAAAGCTTCTATGCCGAAACGTCCTGCCGAGTAAAGCCCCAGCTGAAGAGCAAAGAGCTCGCCCGGAACCCTTTGAACGGTTTTCCTCCAGATGAGGAGAATGATGAATATGATCAGAGATAAAAGTGATTCGTAAATTTG
>JBFMEI010000177.1:0-4931 GCA_040753295.1 Thermodesulfobacteriota bacterium
GCCGACAGAATAATCTTGTATCCCATCCGGTGGTTTGGCGCCTGGGCGCCCGTATTCCCGGTCGATCCAATCCCCATAGAGACTCAGGTTCAGGAGATCTCCTTTATCCCAGAGAAGTTTCATGGAAACGTCAGTGTGGGTGAGATCGCTGTTATCACGGAAGCCGTCGGTTTCCCGGCGCCCTGCAGTCAGAAAATATCCGAAATCCTTGGATAAAAACATTCCGTTCTCTGCGGTAAGTTCATAGGTGTTTTGGGACCCGAATCCGGATGCGCCCTTCAGCGTCACCTGCTCTTTTTTCGGATTCTTGGTAATGATATTGACGGTACCTCCCATGGCACCGGAACCATAAAGAAGAGATCCTGACCCTTTCACCACTTCGATCCGTTCAATATTGTTGAGGGGGATTTTGCTCACATCCGCGGTACCCAGGGACGGTGAAGCGGCATTCACTCCGTTAATGAGAATTTGAGTGCCGTTGTCACTCATCCCTCGGATTTGAATGGTTCCGGAAGATCCTCCATAATCACCGTAACTCCTCCAGTCGATCCCCAGTTCATCGGCAAGAAGTTCTCCAAGGTTGCGAGCGGAAGACTCCTGGATGGTTTCGGCATTGATGAGTATCACGGCATTGGGAATATCTTTGATTTTTTCTTCTGTTTTCGTGGCGCTAACGATGATTTCATCAAGAGACGGCGGGATGGGCCCTGACCGGGGTTCTTCGACGGCATGGCCTGCAGCGGCTATCAAAACAAAGAGGGCAGTCAATAAAAAATTCGGGTTTCTTTTCATTTTTTCTCCTTTCCAGATTCGACATCATCTATTCCCGGATCCGAGAAAAAAAATCCCGGACCGATTGCTTCGATCCGGGGATTCCCTTATTTTATCCTAAGATCTTCGGGTGCACTTCCGTCCACGAATATGGCACCTCTGCTTCAGGCAGGTCTTCTGACTTACCCTCCCGTTTAGCGGCCTTCCCATTCCCGGTTCGAACAGTGGCACGCGCGGCTAAACAGGTCCTTTTTCCATTTGAAAAAGAGGGATTACAGCAGCGGGTCCGTTCCCTAGTCTCAAGGGATTCCCTATCAAGCTCGATATAAGCACCTGAATTGATGAAACCTGTTAATCAGGTCTCACTGAAATGTCAATACTTTTTTCAACCTCAGATTGTGTGTCGTTGTCTGGAGATCGTCTGCGCTGTTTTTTTCCATGCTCCATTCGGCTGGCGGCAATGAATTTCCGGGGAACCGGCGAAACTCTCGGGATATTTCCCAGAGGGCTCTGATCCACGACGATAGTGCAGCCATAGGCTTTTTCCAGGACTTCAAATTTCAGGACAGCTTCAGGCTTTCCGATTCCGGTAATTTGGCCGTTTTTTAATATCAGAAGCTGATCGGCATACATGGCGGCCAGATTGACATCGTGAGAGACCATGACCACACTGATCCCCTTTTCTTTTTTCAACTGTTCCATAAGATCCATGATTCGAACCTGGTGGGACAGATCTAAAGAAGCGGTGGGTTCATCCAGGAGAATAATTTCAGGCTCCTGGCAGATCGCCCTGGCGATGACCGCTCTCTGTCGTTCACCTCCGCTGACCTGATCGATCTTACGATCGGCGAGGTGCTCGATTCCGGTGATCGCCATGGCTTCAAGAGCTATATCCATATCATTCCGGTTTTCCATCCCCAGAACGCCCTGATGGGGATATCTTCCCATCAGCACCATTTCCCTGATACTGTATGGAAAATCGATAGGGAAGCTCTGGGGAACGAATGCAATGGTTTTTGAGAGTGCTTTTATCGAGTATTCGGATATCGGGCGTTCCAGAATTTCAACTTTTCCGTTCTGAAGCGGTTCGATTCCTGCAATAATTTTCATCAGAGTTGTTTTTCCTGAGCCGTTGGGTCCGATGATGATGAAGAAGTCCGAGCGGTCGATGGAAAAGGAGATGTTGCCGAGTACCGGAATTTGCCCGTAGGCGTGCTTCAGGTTTATAATGGTGATCGCAGGATTCATCGTTGTGATTTTTTCAGCAGGAAGATAAAGACCGGGGCTCCGATCATGGCGGTGATTACGCCGACCGGAATTTCTCCCTGCTCCGGAAGTGTTCTTGCCAAAAGATCACACAGAATCATATAGATTCCCCCGCCCAGAATAGAGGCCGGAACCAGAACGCGATGATCAGGACCCAGAAGAAGTCTGAGGAGATGGGGGATGACCAATCCTACAAAACCTAAAAGGCCGCAGTTGCTGACCGTTGCACTGATCATAAATGAAGTCACCAGAAGGAGAAGAAATGTTATCTTCCTGATGTCGACTCCCATGGTATGGGCCAGTTCCTTCCCCATCAGAATCAAGTT
This sequence comes from Thermodesulfobacteriota bacterium, assembly GCA_040753295.1. GTDB lineage: Bacteria > Desulfobacterota > Desulfobacteria > Desulfobacterales > UBA2156 > RBG-13-49-15. The sequence continues at coordinate 2,364 of JBFMEI010000177.1, forward strand.
CATGGGATAGGAAAAATAAAAGAGAAGGATAAAGCAGGGGAAAATCATCAGGACAAGGATTCCGGTCTGGCTGAGGCTGACCAGGGATAAATCCCCCATGAGCCAGAATATGATGTTGTGAAGCCGTGAGTCCTGGGTCATGGAGACCATAAACATGATGATGGCAGAACAAAATGCATTGATCATGACTCCGGAAAGGAGAAGAGCATCCTTTCTCAGCATGGATCGTCCTGATGAAATAAGAAGAATAGCCCCAAGGGAAGTCAGACTTCCTGAAAAAGCGGTCAGGGTTACTCCGGGGAAGCGTGAAAATCCGAGAAGGATCCCGGCGATGGCGCCGATGGCGGATCCTCCGGAGATTCCCAGAATATAAGGCTCGGCAAGCGGATTCCGTAACAGGGCCTGGAATACCAGTCCACCCAAGGCAAGGGTGGCACCCACCAGTGCAGCCATGAGGACTCTGGGAAGACGGATCTCCCAAATAATAGAGCCCAGCATCGAATCCTGGGGCCGATCTCCAAAAAGCCATTTGATGGAAGAGATCAGGCTTTCCGGGCTGGACCCCATGGTAAGCCCAAGGACTCCTGTGGCGAAAAGAAACAGGAAGAGGATGAAAGAGATAAGCAGAATTCGCTTCGGGAGGCTTGGCGGGGAAAGTTTCACGGATCAGCCTTGGCGAATTGAGGATGGATGATGCCTGCCAACAGCTCAAGAGCATCGATGAGGCGGGGAGATGCCCGATCCACGATATCCGAGTCGACCAGATGGATCCTCTTATTCTTGACCGCAGGCATCTGATTCCAGCGACTCCACTCCGATTTCACCCGCTCGAAGGTTTCTCCTCTGGTCATGGTGGTGATGATGAGGATTTCCGGTGAAAGGGATAGGACCTGTTCAATGCTGAACCGAGGATATGGAACCGGTCCCTGGGCAAGGTTTTTTCCTCCTGCAAGAAGGATCAATTCGTGAATGAAAGTGTCGGTCCCTGCAGAAATAATCGGTGAGACACCGATTTGAAAAAAAACGCCGGGCCGGTGACTGATTTTGGATAATCGACTCTTGACCTGATCCATCCGGTATTGCATCCGGTGGATCAATCCGGCGGCTTTGTCCGGAATATTCAACAGCTCTGCGATTTTTTGGATGGCCTCCATGACCGAATCCAGACTCCTTGGATCAACGGCATATGAAGGAATATTCAGATTTTCAAGCCGGTCGATGACATCTCTGGGGTTTCCGTCTTTGACGGCGATACAGAGATCCGGCTTGAGAGCGACAATCTTTTCAAGATCGAGTTGGACATAAGATCCGACTTTCGGAAGTGTCTGGGCTTTGGGTGGAAAATTACTGAATCGGGTCACACCCTTCAATCGATCTTCAGCGCCCAGAGCGAAAATAATTTCCGTTATACTGGGAGCTAACGAAACAATCCGTTGAGGGTGATCCGGAACCTTCATCCGTCGGCCGAGCTGATCAACGACCTCTTTTGCTTCGGTGATTGCCGAAAAACAGCAAAGGATGAGCACGGTTAAATAAACCAACAGTCTTTTGTAGAATCGATCTGTTTTCATCTGAAAAATAAAGTCTGAGAAGTTGATATCAAAGGAACGCCGGATGACTCACCTTGATGTATAGCACCGAGAGGGTGGAGGATCAATCAGGAGTTTTTCTTCTTAGACAAGCAAGAGCTTCTCTTAGGTCCTGGGGTAGATTGCATGTAAACTCAACCCACTCTCCGGTTCTGGGATGGAAGAATCCGACCTGAAATGCATGAAGGAATTGCCGCTTCAATCCCAGTTGATCCTTTTTTTTTTCCAAGCTGTTTTGATAAAGGAGATCTCCGACCACCGGATGCCCCATTCCCGAGAGATGAGCCCGGATCTGATGTCTCACACCGGTCCGGATGATGAGCGTCAGATAAGTATACCCGCTGTAATATCTTCTTTTTAAAATCCGGGTAACAGCAGGGCGAGCACTCCGGAACGGATGGGAATAGACCTTAACCTTTTTCTTCTTTTTGGGATCTGAGCCGATCCATGTTGAGATCAGGAAAGGGCCTTCATATCGACCATGCACCAGGGTTTGATACGCCTTATAAAGGCGCATTTCCTTGAATTGTTCCCGGATATTGTGAAACGCGGATTCATTTTTTACCGCAAGAAGAATTCCACTGGTATCCGTGTCGAGTCGATGAGCCAGTCCACTCATCAGAAGACCGGATCCAACCCCGCGGATGCCGGGATCATGATGAATGAGAAAATTGACCACGGTTCCGGTTTCGTCAGGTTTCAGCATATGGGATGGGACACCGGAAGGTTTGTCCACGAGGATCAGATCCGAATCCTCATAAATGATCCGGATTCCTGGTTCATAGCAATTCATGGGGCCTGAAATTCCTGTTCCGGTTACCGGAGCAGATGAATCAGATCTTCTCTTTTGAGAATCCGTAATGCCTCAATCACAAGCTTTCGATTTCGCCTGTCCTTAAAATGGATCAACGCCCGTTGCATCTTTTTTTCTTTAAGAGTCCTGGCGCAATAGATGCTTTTTCCGGTTAAAGGATCTTTT
>JBFMEI010000178.1:0-4904 GCA_040753295.1 Thermodesulfobacteriota bacterium
TCAGAGGTCATCTGTCGGCATTCGCAGATGATTTTTCCGAAATCATGAGGCAGAGAAATAATTATCTGAAGAAAATCAGAAAAGAACTTGAAGCCAGCGAACGCGCCATGGCTCAGATCATCCAGGTCAGCACCATTCCCACCTTTGTCATCAATAAAGACCATATGGTGACCCACTGGAACAAGGCGTGTGAAAAGCTGACCGGATTTCGGGCGGAAGAGATGGTGGGAACTAAAAAGCACTGGAAACCGTTTCGAACATTCAAACGCCCGACCATGGCCGACCTCATTGTTGATGAGGTCAGTGAAGAAGATGCCCTGAAATATTACTGCACCCGATGGCGGAAATCAGCTCTCATCGAAGGAGCATATGAGGCGGAAGAGTACTTTTCACATTTCGGGGATGGAGGGAAGTGGCTCTTCTTTTCGGCTGCCCCCATCAAGGCTTCTGACGGAACTATTCTGGGAGCTGTCGAAACGCTTCTGGACCGGACCGAGGAGAGAAAATCCAAGTATCAGCTTGAAAAATATGCAAGGGAACTGGCTGAAAGGACCGAGAAGCTGATCGAGAGCGAACGGATCATGACCCAGATCGTTCAAGGGAGCACGATACCGACCTTTGTGATCAACCAAAATCACATGGTCACCCATTGGAATAAGGCCATGGAACGGCTCTCCGGGTTTCCCGCCGAAAAGATCGTGGGCACAAAAAATCAGTGGAAACCGTTCTGGGATCAGGAGCGCCCCTCCATGGCGGATGTTGTCCTGGATCAGACTCCTGAGGATGAAATCCAGCAGCTTTACGGAACAAAATGGCGAAAATCGGTGCTGATTCCCGAGGCTTATGAAGCCGAAGTCTTCTTTCCTAAACTGGGCGAATCCGGAAAATGGTGCTATTTCACCGCAGCCCCCATCAAAGCTCCGGACGGCAAAATCATTGGAGCCATTGAAACGTTATGGGATAAAACGGAAGATAAAAAGGCCGAAGAGGACCGGGAGAGACACAACCGTCAGCTCAGCGCCCTCTGCTCCATCTATACGGCTCTGGGAAGCTCTCTCCGTCTGGAGGAGAGTCTCTATGACGCGGTCCGGGAACTCTTCAACTATCTGTCCGTGGACAGCTTCTGTATTTTTCTGATGGATGAGGATGGATTTTTTTCTCTCAAATATTCGTATGGAAAGGAATCGGGCTTCTGTGAAAAGGAAAGCCTCCTTGATAAATCGAATATCATGTATGAGGCCGTGAAAAACGGGCAGGTGATTCTCTATGAGGACTTGACCGGGAGCCAATACGAAGGAATCCGGAAATTCGTCAAGGAAGGATTGAAGTCGCTCTCCCTGATTCCGCTCATCAATAAGAAAAAGGAGATTTTCGGAGTTATTCAGATCGGAAGCAGGAGATCCCAGTATTTTACCAGCGAACAGAAGAATGTCTTAAGCCTGATCGGTAACCGGATCGGGGCGGCCATCGAGAATTCCCAGCTCTATGAAAAATACAGAAAATCCGAAAAAAAATATCGTTCCCTTTTCGATAATGACCCCAATCCCATTTTCATTGTCGACAGCGGCACCTTTGAAATCCTGGATATCAATCAGCGCGCCCAGGAATGCTACGGATATTCCAGACCGGAAATACTCGGGATGTCTTTCTGGGATATCGGTGAAAAAAATGATGAAGAGCTGGTGAACGATCTTCGGAATATAACCCGCAATCGGTCCCTTTTATTTTCGAAAAAGAGGCATTTCAGAAAAGGGGGGATCTCTTTTTTCGTGAATATTCATGTGAGCCGTTCGGAATATTTCGGGAAGGACGTTCTCATTGCATCGACCACCGATATCACCGAAAGCATCCGGAAGGAGACGCAGCTCATTCAGGCCAGTAAAATGACGACCCTGGGGATCATGGCCGCAGGGATGGCTCATGAGATCAATCAGCCTCTCAATGTGATTCAGGTCTGTTCGGATACGCTTTTAAAAATGATCCAAAAAGGGGTTGCACTGAATGAAGGAGACCTTAAAGGGATCGTCGCCGATATCAGTAAAAATGTCCAACGGGCTGCCGGGATCATCAAACACATGCGTGACTTTTCAAGAAGGTCCGAAGGGGTGAGAAGCAAAGTCAACATCAACGGTCCGATTCAGGATGTATTCAAGGTGCTGGGGCATCAGCTCAAGATGCATCGCGTGGAACTGGTGCTTGACCTTGATCCGAGCCTGCCCGATATTTATGCCGAATACAACCGTCTGGAACAGGTATTCATCAACATGGTCACCAATGCGGTGGATGCCATGGATGAAAAAGAGAAGAAACTCGGTGATAAGACTTTTGAAAAAATTTTGAAGATCCGATCTTTTATGACCGAAGGATTCGTCACCGTCACGGTTGCCGATACCGGGACCGGAATGACTCCGGAAGTGATGGAAAAGATCTATGAGCCCTTTTTTACCACTAAAGAAGTCGGCAAGGGGACGGGGCTGGGATTCAGCATCAGCTACGGGATCATCAAGGATTATAACGGAACTGTGGATATCAGCAGTCAGATCGGGAAAGGGACGACATTCGAAGTCCGCTTCCCGGCAGCGACCTGAACTCGGGGAAACCAGATGCAGAAAATACTCGTCATCGATGATGAAGAAAGCAATGTCAGAGTCCTTTCCATGTCTCTGAAACTCGACGGGTATGATGTCACCGGAGCCTGCAGCGGCGAGGAAGGACTTGAGAAGTTTCTTGAAACCTCTCCGGAGATTGTTCTCACGGATATCAAGATGCCCGGAATGGACGGTCTTGCGGTCTTGAAAAAAATCAAGGCGATCCACCCGGATACGGAGGTGATCATCATCACCGGACATGGCGATATCGATTCGGCAATTGAGGCCCTTCAGTACGGTGCATCCGATTTTATCAATAAACCCATTCGGGATGAAGCCCTTGCCGTCGCATTGAAACGGGCGAATGAAAAGCTCAAGATCAAAAGGAAACTTGCGGAATATACCCATGACCTCGAGAATATGGTCAGGATCGCCACTGAAGAAGTCAAACGAAAATCCAGCTTTCAGGCGAAATTGATTACGAGCTCGAATGACGGCATTATCGCCACCGATGATGAGCTGAAAGTCGTCATTTTCAATGCTGCTGCCGAGCGGATTCTGGGCTATTCCCGCCTGGAGGTGGTCAGGATCATGGATATCCGGGATCTCTTTTCCTCCCGGATCAGGAGCCTGATCCAAAAGGAAAAGGAATCGGAACCTCATCAAATGATCGATGAACTCCCCTGGAAGGAAGCCTCAATCAGATCCAAAGCCGGGGAGGAGATTCCGGTCAGATTTTCCTGGAAAATCCTTTATGAAAAAGACCGCATGGTGGGAAGTGTCGCATTCCTGCAGGACCTGAGGGAAATCAAAAGACTTGAAAGAGAACTGATTCATTCGGAGCGTCTGGCGGCAATCGGCCAGACCGTCGCCGGGATGGCTCACTGCATTAAAAACATCCTTCATGGTTTCAAGGGAGGAAGCTATCTGGTGGACCTTGCCCTTGACAGAAACGATACCGATAAGCTAAAAACCGGATGGAGGATGATTCAGCGCAACATCGGGCGGACTTCGAATCTGGTGATGGATCTGTTATCCTACTCCAAGGAACGCGAGCCCGATTTTCAGAAATGCTTTCCCAACGAAATCGCCGGAGAGGTTTGCGATCTTCTCAAAGAGATCGCTCTGGAAAACGGGATTGAGATTATCAGAGAATTCGATCCGTCCATCCATGAAGTGAAAATGGATCAGAGCATTCTTCACCGATCACTGCTGAATCTCATGTCCAACGCCATCGACGCCTGCCTGTTTGATGAAAACACCGACAAAGCGTTCCAGGTGAGATTAACAACGATACCGGAAGAAGGGCGTATCATCCGGTTTGAGGTGACGGATAACGGCATGGGAATGGATGAAGAAGTGCGGCATAAACTCTTCTCCTCTTTTTTCAGCACCAAAGGAGGAAAGGGAACAGGCCTGGGGTTGCTGGTGACTAAAAAAATTGTTGAGGAGCATGGAGGGAGCATCACGTTTTCATCCTCGCTTGGGAAGGGGACGACGTTCACTCTGCGCCTGCCTTATCAACCGGTTCAGAAAAATAATTGATCGATAAAAAATGAAAAAAATCGATGGAGGAAAAAATGGCTAAAAAAGTTCTGGTCGTCGATGACGATCCTGATGTAATCACTTTCAACGTCTCTGTCCTGGAAGAAAACGGATATCTCCCCCTTATCGCGCGAAACGGAGAAGAGGGGCTCGGGAAAATACGGGAAGAAAATCCTGATCTCGTGATCCTGGATGTTCTCATGCCCAAGCAAAGCGGCATCAGGCTTTATCGTGAGCTGAAAACCGATAAGTCTCTCGAAAAGATTAAGGTGATCATTTTATCAGGGATCGCGAAAAAGACATTTCTGAGATCCCAGAAGGCATTGACCGAATTTGGAGGTGCAGAAGTCCCCGAGCCTGAAATCTATCTGGAAAAACCGGTGGAACCGGATGAGCTCGCACAGGCGGTTAAGAAGATCCTTGGATAACTCATTTCGCGCCTTGGAAAAGGTGCATCTTTTTTGACGAAGCGACCCGAGGTGAAGAGGAATGAAAATAGAAAAGCTGCTCTTTGTTACAAAATTTGAAAAATTGTGGTTCGATGCGCTCGAGTCCCTTCTGGATTTGAGAAAAGCGGGACTTAATCATGTGGTGTTTCTCAACGTCATCGAACGGGAAAAAGTGGCCATGCAACGGGGAACGGGATATCGGAAAACCGAAGAAGTGAAATTGCGGGAAATGGCCAATATCCGGTTCATCGACTGGGCGGAACCCCTGTTTGAACAGGGGATGGAGGTCGGCGCCTATATCGTCGTGGGGAGTCTCGTTCCG
>JBFMEI010000179.1:0-4900 GCA_040753295.1 Thermodesulfobacteriota bacterium
GTCGCATTTCCATGTTCGAATCGACTGGCCGGTGACCGATGCCGCCGAAGATCTGGCATTGAGTCTGCGCTATATTTCAAAGGATATCTATGAGCGGGGGGACAAATACGCCGAGGATATTCAAAAGAAATTTTTCGAGTATTACTCTTTCCCCGTCATGGCCGGGGGACGACGAACCGCAGCGGCCGTGGCTTTCCAGTATATGAAGCGATTCCCCTGCATCACCACGGTCTACGCAGGAAGCTGCGAATCCCGCGCCGTGATCCGGATTTCAGAACGGGGGGTCTCTAAAACAGTCTTGATCCGGCTTACGGAAAAGGAAGCGGAACAATTCTGCATGGACAGCAGTCTGTCGCCGAATTTGTTTCGAAAAAATTATGTCATTGATGTCGAACCGGAAGGGGTGGTATGCCTTTTTCAGACATCTTATACCCATACCAGCCATGCAAGACCTGCTGATGACGGCAAATTGAGGGATGTCAAGCCTGAGTTGAACTGGATTCGGGTCGATTCCCAGCTTGTGCTTCCAAAGCCATCGGTCTGGAAATATCCTCCGCTTCCTCTGAATGTCATCTATTCTAAAATCATGGGTCCCAGCGAAGAGGAAGGGGCTTCCTGGGTGCTGGAAGGGACTTAACCCGATCCTTCGATCAGATGCATCATTGCGGTCTCATCGCAATCCGGGAATTTGACGCACAGGATGCAATCCCCCCATATTTTATACGGAAGATCCGCCCGATCGATTTTTTGGAAACCAAACTGCTCGAAGAATTCGGGTCGATAGGTAAGCGTAAAAACCTTGCGGATCTTATATAATTTTGCTTCAGCAATCGCATTCCGGACCAGAAGGGTTCCGATCCCCTTTTTAAGATGATCGGGATGGACAGCCAGGGAGCGGATTTCAGCCAGGTCTTCCCAGCAGAATTGAAGGGCGCAGCATCCGATAATTTTATCGTCTCCGGTTTTATCGGTCGCTACGGTAAAATCCCTCAGATGATCATATAACTGGCTTAATGGACGGGGAAGAAGATCCCCCCGGTTCCCATACTCCTGAAGGAGACGGTGAATCGCTTTGATATCCTGAATAACCGCTTTTCTTAACATTGATCTTCTATCCCATCTAATCTTGCACAGCTCAGGTCATCCCTGAATTCCGGTTTAAGGTCATACAATATGAGGCCGTTTCAATGCAACGCTCATTTTATGTGCAGCACTTCATAAATCCGAAGAGGGTTTGGCATCTTTTTTAAATAGAACTTTGACTGCTCCGGGATAATCTCCTGAAACCGGCCGGCCGGTTTCAGGATTAACAAACACTTCGCTCACTTCTTCGGGAATCGGAAACGCTTCTTCAGGAGCCTGGGTCAGGACCGAATCCATGAAATCGATCCAGATGGGGAGTGCCGCCCTTGACCCGGTTTCATCTTTTCCAAGAGGAACGGCAGAATCCTGACCCACCCATACTCCGGCAATAATGGATGGGGAATATCCGATGAACCAGGCGTCTTTGAAATCATTGGTGGTTCCAGTCTTTCCCGCCACAGTCCGGCCGAGAATCTTGGCTCTTTTGCCGGTTCCGTCTTCAATCACCGCCTGAAGCATGTTGGTGATGATGGCGGCTCCGGCTTTTGACATTGCGCTTTTTTTAAGAGGAGATGCCTCCCAGATCACTTTTCCGTCCGAATCGAGCACTTCAGTAATGGAATAAGGCTGGATCCATTCTCCGGCATTTGCAAAAACCGCAAACGCAGATGTCAGCTCAAGAAGTGTGACTTCGGATGTTCCTAATGCAAGGGATAAGTTGGGGGAAAGCGGGGATTCGATCCCCAATTGATAGGCCAGCCGGATCACAGATGAAGGCCCCACCATTTCCGTAAGTTTAATCGTCGGAATGTTCTGGGAAAGTGCCAGGGCTTTTCTCAATGTGATTTCTCCCAGATATTCCCTGGAGTAATTTTCAGGCCGCCAATCCTCTCCATCCTTTTGTCCCTGATATGAGACCGGTGCATCCAGAATCAGATGGTTCTGGGAAAAGCCGTTTTCGATCGCGCATGCATAGACAAAGGGTTTGAACGCCGAACCGGGCTGCCTTTTAGCGGAAACGGCCCGGTTGAAGGGGCTGATGATGAAATCCTTTCCTCCGACCATTGCAAGGATGGATCCGGACCTGACATCCAGGGAGACCAGCGCCCCCTGGGGGTCAGGATTTTTGACTTTGTTATGGATCATCCTCTCCTGGAGTCCCTGCAATCCTTTTAAAAGGGCTGATTCGGCATGAATCTGGGTCTGGTAGGAAAGGGTCGTCTTTACGACAAGCCCTCCTTTATAAAGAAGAGTTTCTCCGATCTCTTTTTCGAGGATTTTTTTGATATTATCCACAAAATACGGCGCGGATAAGGTATGGGGTCTGGCTCCTTCGGGGATAACCGGTTCATTCAAGGCCCTGGTATATTCTTTCTGGGAAATAAAACCGGTTTCCAGCATCTGTTTCAGGACCGTATTCCGGCGCTTTTTCCCCAGTTCCCGGTTCACAAAAGGGGAATATCGGGAAGGCGCTTTGGGCATTCCCGCGATCAGAGCAGATTGAGAAAGATTCAATTCCTGAAGCGTTTTTCCAAAATAGACCCGGGCCGCGGATTCGACGCCATAGGCGCCGCTTCCGAAGTAGACCTGATTCAGATAAAGCTCCATGATTTCATCTTTGGTGAATCGGCGCTCGATCTGGAATGCCAGAATCGCCTCTTTGATTTTTCTGGCAATGGTTTTCTGCGGGGTCAGAAAAAGCGTTTTTGCCAGTTGCTGGGTGATGGTGCTTGCCCCTTCCACGAATTCCCCGGCAAAGATATCTTTAATCAGCGCCCTGACGATCCCTTTCACATCGATTCCGGTATGCTGATAGAAGTTTCGGTCTTCAGTGGCGATAATGGCTGATTTCAGGTTCCTGGGGATCTGGGAAAGGGGAACCGGATTTCTTTTTTCCTGAAAGAGTTCGGCCAGAAGAACCGAGTCGGAGCTGAAAATTTTGGTGACTGCAGAAGGCTTATAATCCTGAAGGCCGCGGATTTGAGGAAGATCGGCGGTCAGCGCAAAGAATGCACCGATGCCGACCCCTCCGGCTGCAGATAGAATTACGAGAAGGATCAGAATGATCAGCGTTTTTTTAATAGTTTTTTTCACGATTTCCATATTCCTTGACTCACAAAGAGATTGCCGGTTAAAATAATTCCATCTTTGTAATCCAGAGGAGGTTTTCCATGACACACCATCATGATCAGAATCACGGGCATGACGATTCTAACTTAACATTTGAAGGAAAATTGATCAAACTCCTTGAACACTGGATCCGTCACAATGAAGAACATGCACGCAATTACAGGGATTGGGGGAGAAAGGCAAATGAAAATCGACTGGGTGAAGTCGGCCGCCTTCTGGAAGCCGCTGCCGAGGCCACGGCCCGGGCTGATGAAAAATTCAAGGAAGCCGTCTCCCATCTGAATAAATCCCGAAGACTTGGGCATTCCCATTCGGGTCCGGAAGGTCTCAACTCATGAAGATTAAAACGCTGAAACAGCGCCTGGTTCTCTTTCTGATCGTTCCGGTGGCGTTTATTCTGTTTGGGACCGGATTTTTCGGATTTATCTATGTGAGAAAAATTCTCATGGATCAGTGGCAGGAATCCGCGGTTTTAAGGTTGCAACGGGCGGCTCATCAAATCGATATGCGCCTGACCCAGCCGATCGGGTTGATTGAGATGATCGGGAAATCGAGGAATGCCGGAACCGGAGATCGGGACTGGGAATGGCTTATGACTCAACTGAAAGCGATGGACGGGGTGACGGATGCGAATCTGAAATGGAACGCAGAACCCATCGGGAATATACCAAAGTCAACCCGAAATCATGGGCATGACGGGCATATGGGGATGCGGTTTCAAAGGACCAGGATATCCGAAGTCACCCATCCCAAATATGATGCCTCAACCGGGCAGGAGACCGTAATGTTGATTTCCGAACTGAGGGATCAGGCTGAACAGCTTATCGGAACCCTTGAAGTATCGGTCCGTTTTGACTACCTCATGCAGGATATCATCGATTTGGGCTGGTGGCAGAGTGAGCTGGCATGCCTGGTGGATGAATCGGGCACCTATCTGGCCCACACCAAAGAAATGAAGGGCCGGATGCAACTGGGGGATATGAAGGATCACCTTGAGCTGGCGGTTCTGGAAGAAATGAAAAAAAAGCCCTTTGGAACCGTGATAACCTCGGGTCATCCTCCGGATATGATCAGCGGGTTTTACCGGATATCGCATGCGCCGTGGATACTCATCATGTTTGCGCCGGGGGATAAGATTCTGGCGCCCATCCTTGAGTTCCGGTTCTATTATATCCTTGCCGGAATCGGATCGATTATTCTCATTCTCCTTTTTATCCGGTTTGTCGGAGGAAACATGGTTCAATCCATCCGGGATATCTCGAGTGCAGCCGCTCAGGTGGCCAAAGGAGACTACAGCCGGTTAATTCCGGTAAAGCGTATGGATGAACTCGGCCGGTTGGCCGTAAGTTTTAATGAAATGATTGAAGGGCTGAAGGAAAAGGAGATGATCGAAAACACCTTCGGCCGGTATATTGACAAAGATATTGCAAGAACCCTGATCCGCCGCCCTGAAGCTGCCCGTCTGGGCGGAAAAAAGCGGGAAGTGGCCATGTTGATGTCCGATATTCGGGGATTCACCGCATTATCCGAATCCTTGACTCCGGAGCAGACCATCACGATTTTAAACAACTATCTTTCTCATATGATTCAGGTGATCCGGGATCCCGGCGGAATCATCGTTGATTTTTTCGGAGATGGCCTCCTGGCATTTTTCGACCCCCTTGATGAGCCGGTTCCAGGTGCGGCA
>JBFMEI010000180.1:0-4875 GCA_040753295.1 Thermodesulfobacteriota bacterium
CATTATTGAACAGTCTTCAGATGGGATTTCGAACTCTGGCCATCGAAAAACGTTCAAGTGAGGTCTGGCAAATTCTGGGTGCAGTTAAAACCGAGTTCGGAAAATTTGGAGAAGTTCTGGCAAAAACAAAGAAAAAGCTTCAGGAGGCCGGGGACACCATCGACCAGGCTGAAGTCCGCACGCGGTTCATTGAAAAAAAGCTGAAAGATGTCGAAGAGCTTCCGCCTGGAACTTCAGAGTGCTAGGTTCGGTTTTCCTTTCTGACCCATTCAATCCACGCTTCTTCCCTGAAGGTTTCTGATAAGGCTTTCGAAAGTGCTTCCATTTTCAACCGGTCTTCTGTTTCAACCACCAGGGTCTGATCATCCAGGAGTTTAAGCCTTCCAAATCGATTCACCATCTCAATCAGAATCGTCACATCCGCGGTAACCCACCCTTTCATTCTGCGAAGAAGTTCATCACCTTTAAACGGACGTTCAATCGTCAGGTCGATCCGGCGATTTTTGGCTTCCCACCCGATGATCGCCGGTTTTCTGAGAACCGGCCTGACCGGATCGTGAACCGCGGCGCATTTAAACCATAACAGAGCGCGTTCCATCAACTTCCTCCATATTCCACATAGTCCTCAATTTAGGATAGTATAAAAATTTTCCCTCCACGAGTCAATTCCTGTTCCCGGGCCCGGGAATGTCGGAATTGAAATGCGGTCGCGTTGATGTTAGAATTTCATTTCAAAGGGTATGGGAATCCATAATCCGGAATGCTGAAACCCTCCATCCACCATAAGGAAAGAGAAAATGGATCTTTTTACTGCCATGAAGGAAAGAAGGAGCGTCAGGGCCTATCTGGACAAACCGGTTTCAAGAGAAATAACAGAAGAAATCATCGGCTTTGCCGGTCTTGCCCCGTCTGCCATGAATCTCCAGCCCTGGGAATATATTGTGACCCGGGGCGAGGAAAAGGATCGACTCGTCCGGCATCTGATAAAAGCCAGGCAGAGTCTCCGGGTGGCCTGCGGACCGGGAACGGCTAAGCCGCTTCCCGGAATTTTTTCAGGCAGAACACGCGCTGCGCTGTCTGTCATGGAGCCTTTCATTTCAATCCTGGGGAAATCTTTTAATGAATTTATCGAAGAAGGGAGCTGCTCCTTTTATGGGGCTCCCGTGGCGGTCATCGTCGTCATGGACCGGTTGTTTCCGAAAATCCGATATGTTGATGTGGGAATGAGTCTCTCTTTTTTCCTTTTGGCGGCGCATGCAAAAGGGCTTTCAACATGCCCCATCGGGCTGATAACCGCGTATGCCGAGGATATCGCCGACGTCCTTAATATTCCGGATGATAAGGAAATTCTGCTGGGGATGGCTCTGGGATACCCAGACCCTGAATCACCGGCCAATCGGTTTAAAATCACCAGGGCGCCTGTGGGAGAAATCTTAAGGTGGTATGAATAATTTGGAAAAGAAATCGGTTGAGAATATTGATCTTAAGCCGAATCAGAGTGGCCGTGTCTCAAGGATAGTTTTCTAAACATTTGGGCGAGTCCGACACCCAAATTGAAGACAGATCCGATATCCAGATTTTCATTCGTCGAATCATCGAAATAGAGATTGAGACTGGATTCGAGATCTTCCTCCGGAAGCCAGTAGCAGACCATCAGAGGGATCCGGGGGAGCGGATGGAGGACCACGGAGATATCGGACTTAAATTCTTTCTCCACCTGTTTTCCGCCGAAAATATGAACCATGTCATCAAAGAGTCCGGTATAACGGTCAGCAATCTGCTTCATGGATTCTTCGCAACGCCTTTTAAACAGCGGATACCGTTCTTTCCCTTCTCTCAACTCCCGGAACGAGACCCAGTTCCCTGAAGGGAGTATTCCCTTTCCATTAAGTATATAATTTAAAAACGGAACCGCCACCCAGGGATTGATATGGATATCCGCATATAAGGTTCCCTTTGAATCCACGCTGAAATCTTTTCCGAGGACTTTAAGCGTCAATCGATGGTTTGAAAAACGGGCTCCGACTCTTTCGGCAGCCTGGGCAAGGTCGATAGAAGAGATTTCGTCTTGAAGGCGTTTCAAATAAACCATTCCTTCGTCTTCGAAGGGGGGCTCCATTTTTCCCAAAGCTGAAAAAGATTCGATAATATGTCGATCCAGTTTGGGGCATTCGTTGATTCGGATTCTGCCTTTAAATACAGCTCCGGCAAAGGCCAGACACGTTTTTTCGCCGCACTGTTGACAATTCGATTTGTCAAGAAACTTAAAAATTTCCATGGCATTTTTCGGTTGCGGCATCTCACATCTTCCATTCAAGGAAATTCACAGATCACAGAGCCTGGTTATTCAGGGTCCGATTTATCTTCAGAAAAAGTATCTTTCTCCTCAGATCCCGGCGTATTTTTTTCCAAGCGGCGTTTCTGTTTCTCTTCCTTCTTTTTTTTCCTGGCCAGTTCTTTTTGGCGTTTTTCAAACTGATAATTGGATCTTGCCACTGGTTGATCTCCTTTCCCAAACAAAAGGGCACCCCTCATTTGCATAAGGAATGCCCTTTTCAATAGGTCAATGGGTTAGACCACGGTCACATTTGCAGCAGCAGGGCCTTTTTTCCCCTGCTCGATATTGAATGTGACACGGTCACCTTCTTTGAGGGATTTGAAGCCGCTGGAGTTGATTGCCGAATGGTGAACAAAGACATCCGGTCCGTTTTCCTGCTGAATGAATCCGAACCCTTTTCGATCGTTAAACCACTTTACAGTTCCATTGCTCATAATAACATCCTCCTTTCTTAGAATTTCCCAAAGTCTCAAACTGGAGGATGCTTCTTTTAATGGATCGTTCCTTCAGCACGAAACCGCACCGTCAATCAAAGACAGGGCTTTATAGATTGTATCCATTATAACCGCTTTTTTGAAGAAATCAAGCGATTTGTTTTATTTTGTTTCATTTCCAAAATATTTGGTTGGTTTTAAACCCGTTTCATCCGCTGGAGTCCACGGAATCATCGAACTTTAATTGTTGATTCACAGGTTGAAGGAGATTCTTGATCTCCTGAATTTTTCTTTTTACTCTCAGATATCCTTCTCTGATGACGTTTTCGACATTATTGAATTCCAGCATTTTAAGTCCGCCAAGACGAGGCTGGATCAATATGTCAGGCGGATCTACGGCAAGATTGATCCTTGTAATCCTGTTCTGCATGATGGTGATCGAGGAAGTCACGGTTTCCATAATGTCGGGAGTTGAAGATTCCCGATGGAGAAGTTCACTGATTTTCCGTTTAAATCCGGTCTCTGCATTTTCATAATAACTGGTCAGTTTTTGAATCAGATCGTTTTTATAGCCATGATGGTCTTTGATGCGCGTTTTCAGACGCTCGGACAGGTCTTCCCTGGATACGATCCGGCCGTTCAGGTCGATTGCAATAATGATATCTGCGCCCTGAGCTCTGGCAACACTAACCGGTACGGGGTCCACAAGGCCTCCATCGACCAGCCAGCGGCTGCCGACTCTGGCCGGTGCGAAAATGCCCGGGATGGACATGGTCGCCCTTAATGCCGTCAGAAGATTTCCGGACTTCAATACAACTTTTCCCCCGGTTTCAAGATCTGTGGCGACCATCATCACCGGGAGCTTCAGGTCTGAAAAACGGTCTTTATCGGTGTGCATCGAGAATAATTCTTTTAATTTTTTTGTGCCGTTTAAAATTCCCGATCTTGGAAAAACCACATCAAAATACGAAAAGACCTTTCTTCCGTCCATCTTGAGAACAAACTCTTTTAAACTTTTCATGCTCCCGGCAGCATAAAGCGCCCCCACGTAGGATCCGATGCTGCATCCGACGATCAAGTCAATGGGGATATTCTCTTCTTCAAGGGCTTCTATCGCCCCAATGTGGGCCCATCCTCTGGAAGCTCCGCTGCCGAGAACAAGGCCGATGATTTTTCGATTCGTGATAAATTCCATCCCGATCGGGTCGGTCGGCAAGCCTTTTCGTTTGATGCTTTTAGAATTCGCTTGCTGCATCAGGCTCGATTCCGGATCTCATAGCATGATCGGATCTCACCAATTTGACGCGTGCGGAGATGATCGGCAATGGCTCGGTCATAGGCCGCGGTATGCTCGAATGCTTTTTGGGCAAGCCGGAATCGAAGATCCAGCCCTGTGGCAAGTTCTCTTGTTTGAAGTTCTTTGATAATCGTGGAATAATCATTCGGATCGACCACGGCAGCCACACGGATAAAATTTTTCGCAGCAGCACGGATCATGCAGGGACCCCCGATATCGATGTTTCCTCTGGCGGCTTCTATGGTGACACCGGATTTTGAAACCGTCTGTTTGAAGGGGTATAAATTCACCACCACCATATCGATGGGCACGCTTTGAGTGCGGGAAAGATCCGCCTGATGAGCCGGATTGTAGGTTTCGGTCAGAAGTCCGAGATAAATTTTAAAATCAAGGGTCTTTACCAGCCCTCCCTGGGTTTCCGGCTGGCCGGTGTATGCCGAGACCTGAATCAAATGTCCGGATGCCTTATCCGGGAGAAACTCGCGAATGGTATTAAATGTTCCTCCGGTTGAAAAGATTCGGATATGGGGATTGAGCTCGATAAGTTGTGGAATAAAAGAAGACAACCCGGATTTGTCGGAAACGCTGACGAGTACATGATCGATCTTGACCTGATCGTCGATTGTTTCAACACGATTGATAGTCATCTCATTCACCTCTTTCCATAATATTCCTCTTGAAGTCGATAAAAAAAACCTTCCATGAAATCATGTCGGTCTTGCGCCATTTTTTTACCGGTTACAGTCTTCATCCGATTCCGAATTTTGGATAACTTGACTTTAAATTCCCGAAATCCTGAGTCATTT
>JBFMEI010000181.1:0-4872 GCA_040753295.1 Thermodesulfobacteriota bacterium
CATCACTCCGGCAATTGCACCACTTGCTCCTATGGTGGGAATATTCGACTCGAGATTGATGAAAAGATGAAAAAGCCCGGAAGCGAGTCCGCATAAGAAATAAAAAAGGAGGTATCTCAATGATCCCAACCGGTCCTCCACATTATCTCCGAAGATATAAAGAGACCACATGTTTCCCAGAAGATGAAAAATTCCTCCGTGAAGAAACATGAACGACATGAGTGAAAAAAGCTGCTGCCCGGTAGAAAAATAGGATGAAATGGATTCTATGGAATAGCGGGCCGGGACCAGGCCATAGATATATATAAACCGGTTGATCTCCTCTCCCTGGGCCGCCTGAATCAGATAAACAAAGATGTTGGCGCCGATGAGCATCGTGTTGACGACCGGGAAGTTTTTCGACGGGAGTGTATCACGGATTGGAATCATGGCGAACCTGGTTTAACCTAAAATGAGCGCTTAAATTAATTATCGACCGGCTGGATCTCCATGCTCAGATCCACGGAAGGCGCCGAATGGGTTAACGCTCCCATTGAGACGACATCAATGCCGGCATCGGCAAGCTGGTGAAGATCCTTCTTTAAAACCCTTCCGGAAACCTCGACCATGGCTTTCCCATTGATGAGTGCAACCGCTCTTTTGATCATTTCCATATCCATATTATCGAGCATGATGATTTCAGCTCCGGCGGAAAGCGCTTCTTTCACCTGATTGATGTCAGATACCTCGACCTCAATTTTCATCAGATGAGAGGCGCCTCTTCGAACCTGCTCGATTGCCCCGGAAATAGAACCGAAGGCCTGGATATGATTATCCTTGATAAGAATTCCGTCATAAAGTCCCATGCGGTGGTTGTATCCGCCTCCTATCCGGACTGCATATTTTTCCAGAGCTCTCCATCCCGGTGTGGTTTTTCGGGTATCCACCAGCCGAATGGAATGACCCCGGATCAACTCCTCATGAGAACGCACCCATGTGGCAATCCCTGAAAGCCTCTGAAGAAAATTCAGCGCTGTCCGTTCCCCGGTCAGCAGAGAGCGCATGCGTCCATCAGCTTCAAGGATTCTGTTTCCGGCGCAAACCGTATCCCCATCGCAACATTTTGGCTGAATTCGAACCTCAGGATCCAGACAGCCAAATACCTCTCCAACCAGATCGATTCCCGCCACAACCACGCTCTCTTTTGCAAATAGGATCCCTTTCCCTTTCTTCTCAGGGCTGATGAGCAAATCCGTGGTGATATCCCCGCTTCCGATATCTTCTTCAAGAGCCAGTTCAATAAGCCGCCGAACCATGAGATTCATTCTTTTATTCTTCCATTTCCCTGATTCGATTCAGATTGAGGGTCAGTTTACTTTGTTTCTCTAATAGGGAATCTTGCTTTGTTTTGACCTTCTCGACCACTTCCGGTGCCGCTTTTTTCAGAAAATCCTCGTTGGACAGCTTCTGGGAAACAGATGCCAGATCCATTGCGATTCTCCTGATCTCTTTCTCGAGTCGCTCCCTTTCCTTTTGAAAATCGATGATTCCCTCCAATAATAGATATACGGTCGCGCCGTCAACCACTGCTGAGGCTGCCTTCCTGGGCCTTTCCTGATGATTGATAAATGACAGGCTTTTAAGCCTGGCCAACACGGAAATGATCTCCCCCTGTTCCTCGACAAGCGCTCTCATCCCATTATCTTGAAACATCACCCGTGCATCCAGAGATAATCCTGGGGGGATATTCATCTCTCCACGGACATTTCGAATTCCGGAGATGAGTTCCTGAATCCGATTCATCTGCGACTCGGATTCGGTGTCTGTAAATCGTTCTGCAAAACCGTCTTCATCCAATGGAAATACGGCTTTCATAATGGAATTGCGCTTCCCGGGAAACTTGTGCCAGATCTCTTCAGTAATAAACGGTGCGACAGGATGCAGAAGAATAAGCATCCGGTTGAGCACAAAATTTAAGACCCCAAGGGTTTTTCTCTTCTCATTCTCTTCTGCCTGGCTGTAAATGACCGGTTTGATGATCTCGAGATACCAGTCACAAAATTCATGCCAGGCGAATTGATAAAGAATTCCGGCAGCATCATTAAAGCGAAAGGCATCCAGAGCATCGGCGAATCCTTTTGAAACCTGAACCGTCCTGGATAAAATCCAACGGTCAGGAAGGGAAAGTCCTTCCGGTTCCGGCGGATCGAGTTCTTCATTGATGTGCATCAGCGAAAAACGGGCTGCATTCCACAGCTTGTTCATGAAATGCCGGTATCCTTCAACCCGTTTTTCCGACATTTTAATGTCTCTTCCCTGAGCTGCAAATGCCGCAAGGGTAAACCGAAATGCATCTGTTCCATATTTTTCAATAATATCAATCGGGTCGATGACATTTCCCGATGATTTACTCATTTTTTTTCCCTCTTCATCACGAACCAGAGCATGGACATAAACATTATCAAACGGGACTTCTTTCATAAAATGAAGCCCCATCATCATCATCCGGGCCACCCAGAAAAAGAGGATGTCAAATCCGGTAACCAGAACAGATGTGGGATAAAATTTTTTCAGAAGCAGGCTCTCTTCCGGCCAACCCATGGTTGAAAAGGGCCAGAGGGCCGAACTGAACCAGGTATCCAGAACATCGGTTTCCTGAATCAGGTCTTTCCCTCCGCATGATGGACACTCTGCCGGAGGTTCCAGTGCAACGATCATCTCGTTGCAGATTCCGCATGTCCATGCCGGAATCTGATGCCCCCACCAGATCTGCCTCGAAATGCACCAGTCTTTGATATTCTCCATCCACTCGAAATAGGTTTTTGTCCAGACATCCGGAACGATTCGGGTTTTTCCTGTTGTAACGGCTTCCATCGCTTGTTGAGCCAGAGGCTTTGCGCGGACAAACCACTGCCTGGAAAGGTTCGGTTCAATTAACGTCCGGCACCGGTAGCAGTGTCCGATACTATGTTTGTAGGGTTCCACTCTGACCAGGAGCATTTGGGATTCCAGCCTTTTGACAACAACCTCCCGGCAGGAAAACCGGTCCATTCCTGCAAATTCTCCGGCTTCCCGGGTCATGATTCCATCTTCTCCGATGACCTTGATCCCGGTCAATCCATGACGGATCCCGATTTCAAAATCATTGGGATCATGGGCCGGAGTGATTTTAAGAGCTCCGGTACCAAAACTCCGATCCACATAATCGTCAAAAATGACCGGAATAACCCGGTTCATCAGGGGAAGAAGCACTTTGTCATAGGGCAGATACCGGTATCGATCATCATCCGGATGGACCGCTACGGCTGTATCCCCCAGGAGGGTCTCAGGGCGTGTCGTAGCGATAACCAATCCCTCTTGTCCACCCTCTCCGGGATATCGAATGAAATAAAGGTGCCCGTCATGAGCTTCATGTTCCACTTCCAGATCCGCCAGTGCGGTCCGGCATCTTGGACACCAATTTATGATATAATTCCCCCGGTAGATCAGTCCTTCCCGATACAACTCCACAAAAACTTTTCGAACCGCTCTGGAAAGCCCTTCATCCATGGTAAAGCGTTCCCGCTTCCAATCACATGAGGCGCCTAATCGCTTCAACTGGTTGATGATGGCGCTCCCGTACTTTTCCCGCCACTCCCATACGGCAGTGATAAAACGCTCTCGCCCCACCTGATGCCGGGTCAGGCCCTGCTCAGCAAGCTTCTTTTCAACAACATTCTGGGTGGCAATTCCGGCATGGTCGGTTCCCGGCATCCAAAGAACATCATCTCCCCGCAACCTCCGATATCGACAGAGGATGTCCTGAAGGGTGTTGTTGAGGGCATGTCCCATATGAAGAACTCCGGTGACATTCGGAGGGGGGATGACGATGGAAAAACTCGGGGCTCTGCCCTTGGCATCAGCATCAAAAAAACCATGTTCTTCCCAGAAAGAATACCATCGTTTTTCCACCTCATGGGGTTCATAGCTTTTATCCAGGGCCTCTTGGCTCATCAATGAATGCTCCTATTTTTAAATTCCGATAAATTTAAAAGGGGATTATTCGAATAAATCCCCTGGCTGAACAGTCTGAATTAAAAAATCCTTATTAATTTATACCTAAATTGAGCGATTGTTGAGTTTGCTAAAGATGCAAGGAAGAGGGTGCTGGGCAATACTGGAGTATGCCCGGTACCTGATGACGCAGCAGGTTCGGCAAAATCGGCAATCCCAAAGGGTTTTAAATAATGACATTCTTTAAGTAAAGATTGTGACACTTGCCGGGTATGTTTGGAAATACTCTTATTTAGTATATCCATATGAATTTATTATTTTAAACTTCCTTGTCATTATTTAAAACGATCAATTTAGGTTATAATGCCTTTGGGTTATCCGTCTCCACAGCCATAAGATCTTTGATTCGACTGATTTCCCTCTCTACCGCTTCTTGAATCACCTGAATAACCATTTTTTCAATTTTATCTGAGAATAGATTCTGAATTGTCTGTTCAAGTGCTTTTTGGAACCGGGCTTCGGATATGGAACCCATCGAAGATCCGCCATCCACCAGCTCGGTCAACATGATGACTTCATCTTTTTCATTCTGCAGGTCTTCATGAAAATTATCGCGAACTTTTTCTTCAGATATTTCTTCGGAATCATCGCCGAGTAAATTGAAGTCTTCTTCTTTTTCCATAAAATTGATGCTCCCAAATCGTATCAGGGGCTGACACAATCATGAATTTATTCAATTAAAAGAATAAGACAGGCTAACAAAAGGGAGATCTGATGTCAACAGACGTAACTGCATTCAAAACCTATGGATTAAATTGAAAATTATTGCTAAAGTGCCATCAATAAATGCAGGAGTTGCGATGAGGCGTTTTTTTATCCACCCTGATGAACTTTTGAAAA
>JBFMEI010000182.1:0-4846 GCA_040753295.1 Thermodesulfobacteriota bacterium
CTCATGGAGGGACAATCGAAATCGCGGATACAGGCGCAAAAGGAACCACGATGAGGATTCTGCTTCCATGTGCAAAAACAGCGCTTCCGATTGACGTAGCACACGTCAACAGCATGAGTGACTCCTGTGAGACTTTCGCTTCCGGATTAGATTCTGGTCTTAATCAAGAGGATGCATAAAGGACCATGACCAAAACAATTCTCGTCGTTGACGACGAAAAGGATGTGGCAGATACCCTTGAAAGGCTTTTAGTCGGGGAAGGTTTTCATGTGAAGGTCGCTTATGGCGGTAAGGAGGCTATAGATCTGATCGAGAATGAACATTTTGACATAGTGATTACCGATATCCACATGCCCGGGATAGACGGTTTTGAGGTGATGCGCTGTGTAAAAGCAAAAAATGAAGAGACAAGAGTTATCGTGTTAACCGGCTGCTATTTGAATACCAATGCAAAAGAGTTCCTCAGAAACAATGGAGTTTTTGATTACATCAGCAAGCCGATAGAAAATATCGACACATTTTTAAGTGTTGTGAGAGAGACATTTGAAAGACGAAGACTTAGCATCGGGAAGAAGCATCTTGAAAAATCAACTCGGTAAAGAGGTGATTTTAATACGGCGGTTGTTATGGATGATGATCCCACCGGAACCCAGACCGTATATAACGTACGGTGCCTGACCACTAGGGGTGAAGAGACGATAGCAGAAGAATTCGCTTCCCACAAGCAGGACCCGGACAATGGGGAGAAATCCGGGTGAGGATCTCCGGATAAATGTCGGAAACGAAAGCACCCTATACGATCTTCTTAATAAGAGGTCGGAAAACCTATCGTCGAAGGACTTCCTGAATTGCGCTTAACCCCTGATTAATTTCTTCCCGGGTGATCACAAGGGGCGGGAGAAGCCGGATCACCGTGGCGCCTGCCAGAAGCACGACAATTCTTTTCTCCATAAGGGACTGAACATAAGGTCCGGCTTTTTCCTTAAGCTCAATCCCGACCATCAGCCCAAGCCCCCTTACCTCCCGAATCTTATCGCTTTTGATGGCAGATAGCCCGTTTAAAAGATATTTGCCCAGAGTTTTGGCTTTTTCCACAAGATTTTTCTTCTCGATCACTTCCAGGGAAGCCAGTGCCGCCGCGCACGCCAGAGGGTTTCCTCCAAAGGTGGAGGTGTGGCTTTTCACAGGCACATGCACCGACTCAGAACAAAGGACGGCCCCCATGGGGATCCCGCCGGCAAGAGATTTAGCCACGCACAAGAGATCCGGCTCCACGAACTGCTCGCAGGCAAAAAGAGTCCCGGTTCGTCCAAAGCCGGTCTGAACCTCATCCATGATGAGAAGGATCCCTTCCGAGCTGCAAAGATCCCGGACGGACCTGAAAAACTCCTTGTCCCCTATCCGCACGCCCCCTTCCCCCTGAACCGGCTCCAGGATAACGGCGGCGGTATCTTTGGTGACGGCTTCCTTGAGTTTGGTGAAATTGTTGTAGGGGACATGGGTGATCCCCTGGAGCATGGGGACAAAGGGTTTCTGATACTCCGGCCCCCATGTGGCAGCCAGGGCTCCGAAGGTTTTGCCGTGAAATCCGCGCATGGCAGCGATTATCCCGGTTTTTCCCGTGCTGGCCCTGGCAAATTTGATGGCCCCCTCCACAGCTTCGGCTCCGGAGTTGCAGAAAAAAACTTTTTTCAAGGACCCCGGTGCAACCGAGACGAGTTTTTCCGCCAAAGCCGCCCGAACCGGATTGTAGAATATGGCGTAGCAGTTTCCGAGAGTCAAATACTGCTCATAAATGGCCCTGGCTACATACTCATCGCCATGTCCGATGTTGGAGACTCCCACGTTTGAGGCAAAATCAATATATTCCCGCCCGGTTTCATCAAAGAGCCTGGCGCCTTTTCCTTTTACAAAAACAATTTCCCGCCTCGGATAGACCGGGAGCAGATATTTCTCTTCCAAATCCCTGGTGTTCATTCGATGACCGTTCCTTTTCCAGAGAGGGCGTCGGCAATGGGATGTTCGGTCCGGCCGTCAGCGATAACGACCCGGGTAGCCCCTCCCTCAAAGAGCTTTCGGACAGAGAGCATCTTCCGTTTCATTCGGCCTTCGGTTTCCTGCTCACGGGTCTCCAGTTCCAAAGGAGAGATTTTCCGGATCAGCGTGGATTCGTCGGTTTTTTCGGTCAAAAACCCGGGGGCTTCGATGAGATTAATCACGGTATCGGCTTTCATGGTCTTCTGAAGAACCCGGACTACATCGTCGTTCTCCGTGTTGATGGCGTTCATCTCCTCATCGATGATGGGAACGGTCAATACCGGAACATATCCATGATCCATCAGGAGATCCAAAAGTCTCTTGTTGACGGATTCGGGTTTCCCTGAAAAATCCCGGACAATCTTCTGTTTTCCGTCCTGATAAACCCGGATCCCCTTGTTCCGAACCCCCTGGATCGCTTTTCCATCAAGGCCAGAAAGTCCAACCGCATTGATACCATGCCGGTGACAAAGCTCCACGATCCGTTTATTCCGTATTCCGGCGTACGACATCATCATGAGATCAACCATCTTGTCGTCCGAATAAACACTTGAATACCCTTTAACCGAGGTGATCACCTGTTTGGCCTGACCGAGTCTTTCGGCAAGTCTGTCCCTGAGGGCGTTTGCCCCATGCACGATAATGAACTTCTCCTTGACTCGGGAGAGATCTCCGATGATCCCTTCCAGATTGATTGCATCTCCACCGCCGATTTTAACGATCACCATCTACCATACCCTCACTGTATCGTTTTGAATATTTTTCCATCCGAGCTCAGATGGAAAGGGTTCCGAACAGATGATAAGCTCCTGTTCATCTTTATAATGCATGGTAAAGTATTCGGGATCTCCCTGGAAAAAGGTGGAAAGGTAGATTCCCCGATCCCTGACCATGATAATGTTCATCCCCCGGATGGAGCGGGTCCGCTTCCGGATAATGCCGACACCCTTTTGGAGCGCCGCTGAGAGATCCCCTCCATCAAACCTTAGGATAAAATTAAAAATCTTTTCGGCTCCGATCCGCCCCTCTGCCTTGATCCGAACCCCCCGAAGCTCACCGTTGAAAATAAAGACCGTCTTTCCATTGAAAAAAGGCATATTATTTTCAATCGTAATATCCCGGTCTTCAAATGCGCTTCTGGCATGGGCCACAAGGAGCGAAGTCTGGCGGAAGACCGAAAAATCGTTTTCCCATACAGGTCGGATGTTCCGGTAGATTTCCCAGGTGCCGGACGGGTCAAGCCATGCGCACCCCCATCCATGTCCCTGGAACTCCCTGCTGTTTTTCGCGATGTCCGCAAACTTGACCAGATAAGGAGCCGGAAAGAATGACTTCCGGGAACGGACAATGAGAAGCCTGCACATATCAGACCGGATGGAGGCCGGGGAAGGAAAGGCCTGCGGTTTCCTCAAAGCCGTGCATCACGTTCATGGCATGGACAGCCTGCCCTGCCGCTCCCTTCATCAAATTATCGATGGCTGAAACCACCACGAGTCTTTTTCCTTCAAGCTCAAAGCCGATGTCGCAGAAGTTGGTTCCTGCCAGAATTTTGGGCTCCGGAAACCGGTAGATCCCCTGTTTTTCCTTTACAATACGGATGAAGGGTTCCTTTCCGTAGACTTCCCGAAAGGCTTTCCAGATATCTTTTTCAGTGATCCCTTCCTTGACAAAAAGATGGGCGGTGACGAGAATCCCCCGGACCATGTCAATGGAAGTTGCCGAGAAATGAACGGTCTGGCCGAGCTCCTGCTCCATTTCCGCGATGTGGCGGTGCCCTGTGGGTTTGTAGGAGCGCACACATCCGCTCCGTTCCGGATGATGGGATCCTTCATTCACCGAGTTTCCCCCCTCCGAAGAACCGCATTTGGCTTCGGCAATTACGGGAAAAGAAGTATCCACCACTTTGCATTTTATAAGGGGCCATAGCCCGAGAATCACCGCTGTGGCATTGCACCCCGCGCCGCTGATGTATTCTGCCTGCTTCATCTCATGGCGATGAAGCTCCACGTTCCCGTAGACAAACCGGGAGAGGATCTCAGGCTGAGCATGCTCCAGACCATACCACTTTTGGTAGGCGGAAAGATCCTTGAGCCTGAAGTCGGCGCTCAAGTCAATGATCCTTTCTGCCAGAGGAGAAAGGAGATCAAAACGTTTCATGAACTCGGTGTGGGGGAGCGCCACGAAGAGGAGGTCGACCTTCTCCAATTCCCTGATAGTGGAAAAATTCAACTGGGTCTGTTTTCGCAGGTTGGGGTGGAGCCGGGTGACCGGCTTTCCGGCATTTCGCTCCGAGGTCACCTGATGCACCTCTACATGAGGATGCTGAAGAAGAAGCCTTAACAGTTCGCCTCCCGTGTAACCGGATGCGCCGACAATACTTGCTTTCATGTTCGGCCCACCTCCAGAACATAGTCGACCACTCTGGATGGAATGTTCACGCCGGTGACCGTGATGCTGTTCCTGAACTCCATGGTATAATTGACCTCGTTGACTGAAAGTCCGGCCGGAGTTTCAAACACATCAATCGCCACGACCCCTCCGCCCACGGCCTTTGCCGCTCTCACTGAAATATCATGAAGCTCCGGGGTGACGGGGCAGTTCTCGGTCTTTCCGCCCCTTGCCGTGTTCGTGATCCAGTGGGGGGAATACCGGTAAACCGCTGCGATGCATTGGTCTCCCACCACAAAACTCCGGATGTCCCTCCCCTTTTTCTCCACATACTCCTGGAGGTAAAAAATGGAATGATGGTAGCTTCCCAGAATCTGTTTGTGCTCCAGGACGGCTTCTGCAGCATCCCGGTCGTTGATCT
>JBFMEI010000183.1:0-4826 GCA_040753295.1 Thermodesulfobacteriota bacterium
TGGGTGGACCTGTATCCCGCAACAATGGATCAGATCTGCTGCGGCGGCGGCGGCGGGGCGATGACGACCGGATATGACAAAGAACGGATTTTTTATGCCCGTAGAAAAATGGAGCAAATCAACGCGTCCGGTGCTGACATGGTGGTTGTCCCCTGCCACAGTTGTCATGGCCAGTTGAAAAATATGCAGGCTGAATACGGTATGAAGGATCTTGAAATTAAATACTTGTGGGAGCTTGTTGCGGATTGCCTGGTGAGATGACGCTGCATTTCGAATGGTATAAAAAAGCGGGGCGTTAACACGCCCCGTTACCACATAAGAGGATTAAAAAAATCGAGTAAGTTATTTTTTTTTGGTTGTCGTCTTTTTTGCAGCAGGTTTCTTTTTTGCAGGTGTTGTGGCTTTTTTGGCCGTTGTTTTTTTCTTTGCTGTTGCCATGGCATCCTCCCAGACTCAGGTAAAGGGTAAAAGGGAAAATTCCCCTTATGTGGGCAAAGAACAAGATATCCGATATGGTTTATCTTGTGTAATGAGCCCTGTTACTACACAATATACAGTATGTCAAATGTTTTTTTAATTTTTTTTTGATCCGGTCGCCTTCAAATTAAAAGACATAATCTGCTTGAAGTCTTTATTTAAAACCGGTAGAGGCCGGCCATGGAATTCAACAAAAGGAGAGACAGAATGACTGAAATGGCGTATTTAAACGGGGAGATCCTTCCCATTGAATTGGCACAGATCCCTATTGAGGATCGGGGATATCAATTCGGGGATGCGGTGTATGAATTTATTGCCAGTTATAATGGAAAGCTTTTTTGCATGGAAGAACATCTGGACCGATTGGATCGATCCATGCAGGGGCTTTCGTTTCCTCCTGTGTCACGGGATAAGATCCGGAATGCCGTAAATCTGCTTTTCGAAAAGGCAGGGATTCTCAGGGCTGGAATTTATATTCAGATATCCAGGGGGGTAGCTCCGAGAAACCATGTTTTTCCGGACAAGTCCGAGCCTCAGATCATCATGACGATCCGGAAGGTGGAAGAAAAACCTTTGGCGCTGCGGCAAAACGGAGCAGCCGCCATTACGGTTGAAGATTTCAGATGGGGAAGGTGTGATCTGAAAACCGTCCAGCTCCTCCCCAATGTGCTGGCCAAGCAGAAAGCCGTTGAAGCCGGGATGTTTGACGCCGTTTTTGTCTCGGACTCCATTGTCCGGGAAGCCACGAGTTCAAATTTTTTCATTATCTCTAATGGATCGCTTGTCACCCACCCGCTCACCCGGAATATTTTACCCGGCATCACCCGGATGGTGATCCTGAAGTTATGTCAGAGGGAAAAAATACGAGTTGAAGAGCGATTTTTTAAAACCGATGAGCTTTACAATGCTGATGAGGCCTTCTTGACCGGAACCGTCACCGAAGTCCTCCCCATCGTCCGGGTCGATGGACGGCTCATCGGAGAGGGGCGGGTCGGCCCTATAACAAAGCAACTGTATGAATTGCTGAGACAATATGCAGGCGCTTAACAGAAATGATTTAAGGAAAAAAATATAAAAAAAATGAAGATCAGGAATATTTGCCTCGTTGTCTTAACTTCACTGATCATGCCTGCGTTGAATGGCATCGCCCAGCCTCTGGAGCAGGATTGGATCCCGTCTCTTCTTTCTTCAATCCGAGTTTCAGAATCTCTTGATTTCTGCGGAGAGCGGGTTCCCCTTGAGCAGCAGGATATCCGGGAGCGTCTTGAAAAAGAACTCATGCTTTCCCTATGGAACCGCCCCCAGATTCTTTTATGGATCAAGCGTTCGAATCGATACTTTCCCATGATTGAACAGATGCTGCGGGAAAAGGGGCTGCCTGAAGAGCTTAAATTCATTGCAGTGGCAGAAAGCGCCCTTTTGCCTCACATCAGTTCCAGCAAGAGCGCTGTGGGATTCTGGCAGTTCATCAAACCGACCGGTCAGAGATACGGTCTTCTCATCGATGAGCGCATTGATGAACGCCGGAACATCTTTGCATCCACAAAAGCTGCAATTCTTTACCTGAAGGATCTTTATGACGCCTTCGGATCATGGACCCTGGCGGCCGCCGCTTATAACATGGGGGAAAAAAGACTCCTGGCAGAGATTCAGGAGCAGGGGGTTGCCGACTATTATCAGCTTTATCTCCCCCTGGAAACCCAGGGATATGTTTTTCGGATCCTTTCTGCCAAATTGATTTTTATGGATCCAAAGAGATACGGATTCCATTTCACGGAGACCGATTACTACCCTCCCATGAATATCAGCCGGGCCCTGGTTGACCTTCGACAGGATACGCCGATACGGCTCATCGCAGATGCTGCCAAAACGAATTTCAAGGAGATCAAAATGCTGAATCCCGAAATTCGAGGGCATATGATCCCCAAGGGTAAAAGAACTCTGTCAATCCCTTCAAGAGCAATGGCCTATTTTGAGGCCTCACTATCGGATATGTTGATAAAATGGGAGGAAGAAGAGACCGAAGCGATTTATTTTGTTAAAGAAGGAGAGACGCTAACCCTCATCGCGGGCCGGTTCGGGGTTCCATTGGCGTCTCTTTTGAAATGGAACCGCCTTGATGCAAAGGCACCCATTCACCCCGGAGATCAACTTAAAATTTATCGAAAAAAAGGGAAAGAAGCCTCCCTGTTTCAACATGAGGAGATCAATGGAGATTCCTATTCTCTGGATTAGCTTCTTGATCGGTTAATCGCACCCGTATATGTTATGAATGCTATTGGAGATTCATTCCGTATCAACTCTGATCAATAATAAGAACAAATCCAAAAATCTTTCATCCCATTCCAACTGAAGGAGGAAAAATGAAAACCTGGATGAAAATGCCCCTTGCAATTGCGGCAATCTGTTTTATTGGAAGTGCGGCGCAGGCACAATTTGCAGGACCTAAGGATGCGGTTTCATATCGCAAGGCCGTCATGCACCTCATCGGAGTTCATTTCACCCGCATGGGGGCCATGGTCAAGGGGGAAGTTCCTTTCGAAAAGGCGGATTTTTCAAAAAACGCTTCGGTCTTTAAAATGCTTTCGGAACTCCCATGGGAAGCCTTCATGAAAGATGGTTCGGACAAAGGGGATACGAGCATGAAATCCTCGGCGTTAAAGGAAAAGGAAAAATTCAACGCCTCCGCAGAATCCTTCAAGGGCCAGGTGAAGAAACTGGGCGATGCGGCGGATGCCGGTGATATGAATGCCATCAAGCCCTTGTTCGGGGAAACCGCCGGTACCTGCAAGGCCTGTCATATGTCATTCCGGAAGTTGTTCTAGAGCCTGCAGGAGATAACATAAATGATAAGGGCGGTGGTCCCGGCTGCAGCCAGCGCCGCCCATGGCTTTTCCGCGGAAGACTCCCCCCCGCCGTCCCAGGATTTGATCCCGGTGATCATGGGACGAATCAGATTTTCGCGTTTGACGACAAGATAAAACAGGATGGCCAGGATGTGGACGGCCACCAGGCCCATGATGAGATATGAATTCAAGCGGTGAATGGTGGTAAGCTGATCGGAAACTATTTTGTCGACATAAGGGTAAAGAGGGCCTTCGGTGAAGATATCATCATTTGCGAATAAGCCTGTAACCGCCTGAAGCAGTGCCGCACCCAGCATGGCAAGAACAGACCATCCTCCCAGAGGGTTATGTCCGAGATAGCGTGATCCTTTTGTTGTCAAAAAAGTAGACGCATATTGTCCGACTTCCCGGGGTCCTCGTACAAAAGAGGTGAATCGGGAGTGATATCCTCCGATTATCCCCCAGATGAGACGAAAGACCAGCACCCCCAGGATACCGATTCCGCATCCCTCATGATATGGCATCGTGTTGGGACCAAGCGTTACGGTAACAAAGGAAATTAAGAGAAGCCCCACCAGGAGCCAGTGAAAAATCCGGGTGGGAATATCCCAGACCTTGATTGCGTTTAGATTTGTCTTTCCGGGATTTTTTTCCATGATGGTGACGTCTGCTGATATGAATCTTTGCGTTCACTGAAGCAATCCTCTATAATTATAACGGAAAGATTCATGGGTCAAGGGTAAGCACCCGAAAAAGCGGGAAACATATTTTTTTGGAACCTTGAGAGGATTTTATTGTCTAATCCAGCAGCAAAAGAAAAGGAGGGGGTTCCCATGATAAGAGCAATCATTTCGTTCACCATTTTGATGGCATTCGGTATTGCATTCTCGGAAGATGCCGCAGCCTTGACCAGCACCGTCAAAGATCAGGAGAGCGTTGCCGTTACGATCTATAACTCGAATCTGGGTCTGGTAAAAGATATCCGGATGATCGATTTCCATGTAGGAGTTCAGGAAATAAAATTCATGGATGTTGCAGCCAGGATCGACCCGACCACGGTCTCCATTAAATCCTTAATCGACGGGTCGAGCCTCACTATTCTGGAACAGAACTATGAATACGATCTTCTCAGTCCACAGAAGCTTCTTGATAAATATGTAGGGCAGAAGGTGGAGCTGGCCTCGATCAACCCGGATACAAAGAAGGAGGAAATCGTGGAAGCCACCCTTCTCTCGACCCAGGGGGGGAATATTTTCCGGATAGGAGACAGGATCTCCATCGGCCATTCGGGTCGCATCCTCCTGTCAAAAATCCCCGAAAACCTGATCCCGCAGCCGACTCTGATCTGGCTTCTTGAAAACAGACTCACCAATCCCCAGAAGATCGAGGCATCCTATCTGACTTCCGGGATCAACTGGAAGGCGGATTATGTGGCCGAGCTTAATCCCGCTGATACCCTTACCGACCTGACCGGGTGGGTTACCATCGACAACAAGAGCGGTG